>JAZQMT010000001.1:0-3403 GCA_045543635.1 Oscillospiraceae bacterium
ACGGTATCACAGTATGTCCTGCGTTTTGAGCAAAAGCATACCCATCCCCTGTAGAGCCGGTGCCCGGATAGGAAACACCGCCTGTTGCCACAATGACAGCAGGGGCTGAAAAACAGCATTTTGATGCGGTTTTAACACCGGTAACCGCATCGTTTTCAAAACAAATTTCAGTTACTGTATCGGTTATAGCCTTTACACCGTTTTGCCTGCAAAATCCAATCAAAGCATCGGCTATATCCATAGCTTTATCGGAAACGGGAAAAACACGGTTTCCACGCTCTATTTTCAAAGGTATCCCAAGGGACTCAAAAAAATCAATTGTATCCTGCGGGGAAAAACCATGCAGGACACTATACAAAAATTTTGGGTTAGAAACGGTGTTCTTCATAACTGTTTGAACATCGCATGCATTCGTTACATTACATCGTCCCTTACCGGTAACAAGTATCTTTCTGCCGGTACGCGGCATTTTTTCAATCAAAAGCGTTCGTTTCCCGCATTTTGCGGCAATACCTGCTGCCATCATGCCCGAAGCACCGCCTCCGACTACGATAACATCATACATTTATATGCTTCCTTTATTTTTGTTTAAGCTTCCATATACCTCATTTTCTTCCCAAAGCTGTTCCAGCTTATGCAGTTTTATGGAAACATCATTCTTACGGCGAAGCCCAAGTGCAACAATCAGGGCATTGATAAGGCTTAAGGGAGCCACCAGAGAATCAACAAAGGACGCCATATCACTGCGAGCAATAAGCAGGTGATCGGCAGCTGCAGCGATAGGAGAATTTGCGCTATCGGTAATAGCAATAACATTTGCGCGGCAGCTTGATGCATAATGCATAGCTTTTAGCGTTCTCTGAGAATAACGGGGGAAGCTTAAGCCAACCAGGACGTCATTTTCATCAATAGAAATAATATTTTCATAGACATCGCTAATACTGGCAGAGCCAACAATGCGAACGTTATCAAAAATATGATTTAAATAAAATGTAAGAAAATTAGCAAGGGCAGCAGAACTACCTGTTCCGATAACATAGATGTTTTTTGCATTGATAATGGCATCAACAACCTTATCAAAAGCCTCTTTATCTATATCCTCTAAAGTTTTACGAATCTTTTCAATGTCGGAATGGAGCACTTTATTTAAAACATCATCTGCATCGATATTATTGCTGGCAACTTCCATACGCTGAACGGCAGTCAACATATTACGGCTGACTTCCTGAAGTGCTTGCTGCATCTGAGGGTAACCTTGAAAACCGATCTCTCCGGCAAAGCGCACAACCGTTGATTCGCTCACACCCGTTGCTTTTCCGAGTTTAGACGCAGTAATATATGCCGCTTTATCAAAATGTTCAATAAGATAAGCGGCAATCTTTTTTTGCCCTTTGGAAAACTCAGGCATTTTTTGTTGTAGTTCTGAAAGAAGATCGGGTTTCATTTTATCCTTCCCTTTGCCATGCGTCATTTATTTTAGAAACTCCTTGTATGCTGCTAAAACTTTTTCTGTTTCTCCCTGCATCATCACCGTGCCGTTATTGATCCAGATGATATGGTCACAGAGATTTTTTAGAGTTTCGCTGTTATGAGAAACAATAACAACCGTTCTGGTTTTATCGTTGATAAGCTCTTTTATTTTTTGATAGCTCTTCTTTTTAAACTTTTCATCACCGACACTCAAGACCTCATCAATAAGCATAATGTCGGTTTCCATCACAGCGGTAATAGAAAATGCAAGCTTACTATACATTCCGCTGGAATATGTTTTAACGGGTTTATCAATAAAATTTCCCAGCTCAGAAAATTCGATAATATCGTTAAGTTTTTCTTGTATCTCGCATTTTTTAAACCCCATCAAAAGTCCCGAAAGAAATATATTCTCTCTTCCGGAAAGATTGGTTTTAAATCCAACACCGATAGAAAGCAGCGAAACCGTTTTTCCATACAGGTCTATGTCCCCTTTATCGGGAGAGAAAATGCCTGCAATAGACCGAAGCAGTGTGGATTTTCCGCTTCCGTTTCTGCCAATAAGACCAACTACCTGACCTTCTTCAATATCAAAAGTAACACCGCGTACAGCCTCAAAAGTTTCCAGCTTGTTTTTACCGAAAGAGAACAGCGCCCTTTTAGAAGAAACAGCTTTCAGGCTCTTATAAACGATGTGCAGATCTCGAACCGAAATTGCTTTGCTCATTTAAATCACCTTTGTATAACTATTTTCGTATTTATAAATGATATGAACCCCCAGCACCGAAACAAGAACACCTGCTACAAGCCAAATAAGCAGTGCGGGAACATTCGGTGCCTGATTATATATCATGATATTCCGCAGAGATGTAATAACAAGCGCAATAGGGTTTCCATAGCTCAAAAGCAGAGCAACAGGTCGGCTAAAATCTGCAAGCTTATCCGAAATTGAATAGAAAACACCGGACACATAAAACAGAAGTCTTAAAATAACAGTGACCACATTGGAAAGATCCTCAATAAAAACGCCGAAATGCATAAAGAACAGGCTAAATCCAAATGTAATAACAAAAAGAACCAAAAGAATCAGCGGGAGATACAGTATATTCCATCCAACAGAAATCCGACTAAATATCATTGCTACAACAACGATACCAAACGAAATAAGCATCTTAAATGCATTAACATACATTCTTGACAAAATCAAGGTGTACTTCGGAATGTATATTTTAATAACTGTGCTTCTGTTACCCTTGACAAGCTTTACACTATTAGTGATATTCCTGTTAAAGAAATCCCATGCAGTAAGACCGATGAATACAAAAACCGAAAAGTGCTCTTCTCTGCTGTTAAAGACAATCATCGCCAAAAAGGAATATACCAGCATAAACAAAATAGGATCAAGGATCCACCACAGCCAATTAAGATACGAATCCGCGACACTGGACTTAAGCTCTGCTTTCGCAGAATACAGCGCGTAAGGATTGTATTTTTTTATGTCTCTAAAAAAGCGTTTCATGAAATTATCTCCCAATCAGATAAAAAGATTATTAAATTGAGCAAGTGCCTCTTCGTTATAAGCTTCAAAATCAATGTCCATGGTTTTTACTTCGCCGTTTTCAAAAGCTGCAATACCGTTTAAAATTCCTTCTTTACTGTTTTCAACAATAGTGCCGCCGTATCTGTTGATTACATCAGCGGGGCCCTTCATATCGGTGCAAATTGCAGGAACATTAAGAGCATCTGCTTCAAAAATCACAATTGGCTGTGCCTCATATTTGGAACTTAAAATAAAGAGGTCGCATTTTTTTATAATGGGCATTGGGTTTTTAATAGAATAGATAAAAGCAATATTTTTACTGCATGGCTTGGAATTCGCATAGGCGACGGTTTTACTATAGAGATTGCCTGCACCACCGATAAGAATCAAGAA
>JAZQMT010000002.1:0-45496 GCA_045543635.1 Oscillospiraceae bacterium
GTTCCCGTAAACCCCACAAGATTTAAATGCAACATGCGGCTGGGCATGGCACTTACCGCTCTCGCGGGCCCTGTTTCCAACCTAATTTTGGCGCTGATATTTATGATTGTTTCCAAAGGTGCGGTTTTGCTCGGCACCGCCACCGATAACACCTTTTTCTATTTTATTAATTGGTTGGCATTTAACATCTGTTCGGCAAATATCGGGCTTGCCTTCTTTAACCTGCTGCCTATCCCCCCGCTTGACGGTTCTCGCATTTTAAACTATTTTCTTCCCTATCGCGCGCAAAACTTTATCGATATGCTTGAGCGTTACAGCTTTATTATTCTTATGGGTATTTTGTTTTTAGATAACCGTATCGGCTTCTTATCGGCTATTATCAATTTCTTTGAGGGTGGCTTTCTCTGGGTTTTTGATAAGATAACATTCTTTATGGGAGATGCCGCCTATGTTCCCATTGACCTGTTGCTGAATTTACAATAAGATACAAGAAAGGGGCTTTATTTTGGGAACTCCCGAATTTAAGCTTGAAAAATTTGAAGGACCTCTAGACCTTTTGCTTTCACTTATCGCAAAGCATAAGCTGGATATTTATGATATTCCCATTTCCGAGCTTTTAGAGCAATATCTTGCCTATATCGCAGAAATGCAGCAGCAGGATATGGATGTTGCCAGTGAATTTCTTGAAATGGCGGCAAGGCTTGATCATATCAAAACTGCCACGCTGCTGCCTCACCACGAGGAAGAGGCACAGGAAATGAAGATAGAGCTGGAGGGACAGCTGCTTGAGTACAGCGTTTGTAAGCAGGTCGCAGAGCAGTTAAAAGAAAAAAATGTGGGCGGTGATCTGTTTGTCAGACAAGCTGCCGAGATAGAGCTGCCCAAAACCTATACCGGAACAGCCGATAAGCAAAAGCTTTTGCAAGCTTATCTTTCTATTGCCGGCAGAAACAAAAGAAAACTGCCGCCGCCGGTTTCAAGCTTTACACAAATCGTTGCGCGGCGCATGGTCTCCATTCGCTCCCGCATTATGCTTATTCTCTCAAAGGTCATGGGAAATAAGGATGTGCCTATTGAGGAGATATGGAGCCAAAACAATGACAGGTACGAGCTGGTCGCATCATTTCTGGCAGTTTTAGAGCTTATTCGGCACGAACGAGTTACCGTTTCCGATGACGGAAAGACCATTCGCTACAATGCAGCAGGAGGAGATACCGATTGGGAATCAGAGAACATAGAGGTGCAATAGAGGCAATTTTATTTGCAAGCGGTGAGCCGATTTCGGCTGCCCGCATTGCCGAGGTTATCGCGGTTGATTTGCCGACCGCCAAAAAATTACTTCAACAGCTTTCGGACGAATATGAGAGCCGTGAGAGCGGTATCCGCATTTTAAAGCTTGAGGAGGCTTACCAAATGGTGAGCGCCAAGGAGTACGCCTGCTTTGTGCGCTCCGCTTTGGACCTGCGCCGCAACCAGCCCCTTTCTCAAGCGGCGCTGGAGGTGCTTGCCATTATTGCTTACAATCAGCCCGTTACAAGGGCATTTATGGAACAGATACGCGGCGTGGATTGTTCGGGTGTTGTGGCAACCCTTTGTGAAAAAGAGCTTATTGAGGAAGCCGGCAGAATGGACCTTCCGGGCAGGCCGATTGCTTTTCGCACCACTGCAAACTTTTTGCGCTGTTTCGGGCTTTCGGGGCTGGACAGCCTTCCCGCCCTTCCTGCCGAGGCAAACGCTGCCGAGCTTGCTCAGCCGCTTGAGGAGGCAGCCCTTCTTTTAGCCGCTGAAAAAGAGCAGGACGCCGGTGAGGACAAGCAATGAACGGTTTCTTGCTCGCGCTGATTATCGTTTTGTCGGTGCTGGGACTTCTTTTCATTTTCCTGCTCTTTCCCGTTCGCCTGAATGTGCGTTACTTTAACAAAAACACCCATGTCTTTTTTCAGTATCTTTTTTTCAAGGTGACACTGCTCCCGCAAAAAAAGAAAAAGAAAAAAAAGAGGGACAAGGTTCAGGAGAAAAAAATCTCGCCCCCCGACAAGCCGCAAAAAAAATCAAATGACGATTTTATTGATAAGCTAGAGGCACTGCTCGCAGCAGTCTCCTCGGCGGGCAGAGTAACAAGGCTTATTTTATCCATGCACAACGCCAAGATAGACCTTACTGCAAGAGTGGGCGGTGAGGATGCTGCCGATATTGCAATAGAATGCGGCAGGCTTTCGGCTTACCTGCACGGTGCCTTGGCGCTGCTTGCCAACACCATTTGCATTAAAAAGCGAGAGATTAAGGTAATTGCCGATTACGACAGCAAAAAAACAGGCTACACCCTTTACGCGGTGCTTTGGTTTTTGCCTATTCGCCTTGTTTTCCATATACACCAAGTTATACCGGAGCTGCTGAGAATTGCCGACGCGCTCCCCGATAATAATTCTGCAAAAGGAGAGAAAACAACATGAGTGAACATCCTATCACAGGTTTAATGGAGACTACCATTCAAAAGGTAAAGGAGCTTGCCGATAGTGAAACCGTTGTCGGAAAGCCCATTTCGGTTGCCGAAGATGTTACCATTATCCCCGTTTCCAAGCTTTCTTTAGGCTTTGCATCGGGCGGCTCGGATTTTCCCAGCAAAAACCCCAAGGATTTATTCGGCGGAGGCGGAGGCGCAGGAATAACCGTTACACCCAAGGCTTTCCTTGTGATTGAAAACGGCAGCGTTCGCCTTTTACAGCTTGCAAAAGACGGTGAGAGCATTGACCGCCTTTGCAACCTTATCCCCGATGCGATTTCGCAAATTTCCGCTCTTATCAAAAAGGACAAGAGCGCAGACCAAGAATAATTTTGCAATTTTCCCCCTTTTGTTGCATATAAATCATTGATTTCATTTGCAAAAAGGCGGGTTTACCATGCGAAAAACTTTGTTATGCTGTTTGCTTGCATTTTGTGCGGTTTTGGGTATTTTTTGCCCCACTGCGCAGGCAGCACCTTCGGTTTCTGCCAAGGCGGCCGTTTTGATAGACGCAGATACAGGAGAAATCCTGTTTCAAAAAAATGCGCATGAAAAACGCGCCATGGCAAGCACCACAAAAATTATGACCGCGTTGCTCTCTTTAGAGAGCGAAAAACGCAGCGAGCCTTTCACTGTAGACAGCGCGGCCATTCGTGTCGAAGGCACCTCGATGGGGCTGTTAGAGGGTGACATCGTTACCCTTAACGCTCTCGCGGCGGGAATGCTTATGCTCTCGGGCAATGATGCTGCCAATGCCGCCGCAGTTTTTTTGGCGGGCAGCAAAGAGGCGTTTGCTGAAATGATGAACGAGAGAGCTGCACAAATCGGCATGAAAAATACAAGCTTTGTCACTCCCTCAGGCTTAGATGACGAAATGCACTATTCCACTGCCTATGATATGGCGCTGCTTGGGGCAGAAGCAATAAAAAATGCGAATTTTGTTGAAATCTCAAGCAAAAGCCGTTATACTATCAGTTATGGTGTACCTGCCCAGACGCGCACCTATTCCAATCACAATCGGCTTGTTCGTGAAATCGAGGGTTGCATCGGCATTAAAACGGGTTTTACCAAAAAAGCAGGCAGATGCCTTGTTTCGGCGGTAGAAAAAACCGGACGCACACTCGTTTGCGTTACCCTCTCTGCCCCCAATGACTGGCAGGACCACAAATCGCTTTATAATTTCGGATTTTCGCTTTACGAGCAAACACCCGCTCCTAAGATAACGCCGCCGGCTCTTCCTATCGTCAATGCAGCAGAGAGCGAGATACCGCTTACACTCTCAAAGCAGCCCGACACCGTTTTTATCCGAGAGGGCGAAAAAATAGAGGTAAAAACTTCGCTGCGCCCCTTTGAGTACGCCCCTATTTTTAAAGGGGATGTGGTTGGAAAGGTAACCCTTTGTTCGGGAGATGCCGTTTTGTTCGAAACAGAGCTTGTGGCAAACGCTTCGGCACACCACCTTTGGGAAAAGCATGCAGAGGAAAAGAAAAACCCATTTGAAAAATTGATGGATTGGCTGTTTGGCCTTTTTCATAAAAATTAAAACTGCGCCGTGAGGCGCCGTTTGGAGGAAGTAACTTGAAAGAACGTATTCAAAAAATTTTATCCGAGGCAGGGGTCTGCTCGCGCAGAAAAGCCGAAGAGCTTATTCGTGCAGGCGCCGTTAAGGTGGACGGACACCCCGCCGCTATCGGGCAACAGGTTGACCCGCACCAGTGCCGCATCACGGTAGACGGTGAACCTGTCTATATTCAGAAAAAACGCGAAAAACACTACATCGCCTTAAACAAGCCGCGCGGCTATGTCACCACCATGAATGACGAAATGGGGCGCAAAACGGTTTTGGATCTGGTTTCCGAAATCGGTTGCCGCGTTTATCCCATCGGCAGGCTGGACAAGGTTTCAGAGGGGCTTCTGCTTTTAACCGACGACGGTGCGTTTGCCAACATGATGATGCACCCGAAATTTCATATTTCAAAGCGCTATCGTGTAACGGTGGACACACTTGTTTCCGACGAGGCGGCAAGTGCGCTTTCTTCGGGCGTTATGATAGACGGGCGCATGACTGCTCCCGCCATTATCAACATCGTTTCTACCGCTCCTGACAGAACGGTTATGGAAATGACCATTCATGAGGGCAGAAACCGCCAGATAAGAAAGATGTGCGAGGCGGTCGGGCTTAGTGTTAAGCGCTTAAAGCGCACCGCGATAGGTCCGCTGAAACTGGGAATGCTCCAACCGGGCGAATGGCGAGAGCTTTCCCGCGCAGAAGTTGCCGCACTTAGGCGAGCCGCCGGAAATATAAAGTAAATTATAAAAAAGAGGGATAGAAAATGGACAATTCGAAAAAGACAATGGAAAGTATCGTAGCACTCTGCAAAGGCCGCGGCTTTGTTTACCCCGGCAGCGAAATCTACGGCGGACTTGCAAACTCTTGGGATTTCGGCCCTTTAGGAGTTGAGCTTAAAAACAACATCAAGAAGGCATGGTGGAAAAAATTCGTTCAGGAGAGTCCCTATAATGTCGGGCTTGACAGTGCCATTCTCATGAACCCCGAAACCTGGGTGGCTTCGGGACACCTTGGCGGGTTTTCCGACCCGCTAATGGACTGCAAAGCCTGCAAAACCCGCCACCGCGCCGATAAGCTGATTGAGGACTATGCCGCTGAGAACAACCTCGATATTAACCCCGCCGGCTGGAGCGATGAGGAGATGGCATCCTACATTCGCGAGCAGGGCATTGTCTGCCCCTCCTGCGGCAAATGCGATTTTACCGATATTCGCAAATTCAACCTTATGTTTAAAACCTTTCAGGGCGTAACCGAGGATAATTCCTCCACCATTTATCTGCGCCCCGAAACCGCACAGGGTATTTTTGTAAACTTTAAAAATATTCAGCGCACCACCCGCAAAAAGGTTCCCTTCGGTGTTGCACAGATTGGAAAATCCTTCCGCAACGAAATTACTCCGGGTAACTTTATTTTCCGTATCCGTGAGTTTGAGCAGATGGAGCTGGAGTTTTTCTGCAAGCCGGGCACCGACCTTGAGTGGTTTGCTTTCTGGCGCGGCTACTGCCGCGACTGGCTCTTAAATCTGGGCATCGAGGAGGAGAGCCTGCGCCTGCGCGACCATGACCCCGACGAGCTGTGCTTCTACTCCAAAGCTACCACCGACTTTGAGTTTCTCTTCCCCTTTGGTTGGGGCGAGCTGTGGGGCGTTGCCGACCGCACCGATTATGACCTTACCCAGCACCAAAACCACAGCGGTCAACCCATGGAGTATTTTGACCCTGAAACCAATGAGAAATATATCCCCTATGTTATCGAACCCTCGCTGGGCGCTGACCGTGTAACCCTTGCCTTCCTTTGCAACGCATATGACGAGGAGGTTATCGACGCGGAAAAGAACGATACCCGCGTTGTTATGCATCTGCACCCCGCCCTCGCTCCCTTTAAGGCAGCGGTTCTGCCCCTTTCCAAAAAGCTTTCCGAGCCTGCTGAGGCATTGCGCGCAGAGCTTTCTAAAAAGTTTATGGTAGATTTCGACGAGGCAGGCTCTATCGGCAAGCGGTATCGCCGTCAGGATGAAATCGGAACCCCCTTCTGCATCACCTTTGACTTTGACAGCTTAGAGGATGGTTGCGTTACCATTCGTGACCGCGACAGCATGCAGCAAGAGCGCATCAAGATTTCCGATGTTGCTGCCTATATTGAAAAAGCCCTCGAATTTTAATAAGCGAAAAAGCCCTCTTTCAAAGAGGGCTTTTTTTATGAAAAATAATGCGAAACAACATTTGCGGTAAAGGTGGATGCCCAGCTGTTATAATTGATCTGTTCATTATAAAGGGCAGGCGTTGGCTCTAAAAGCTCGGGAATTTCGGAAATTTTACCGCTTTCAAGAGCACAAAGCCGCTCGCAGCAGCATTTCATTCGCTGCATCAGACCGCCCAAACGCATATCCTGAACATCGAATCCATGCGGCTTATTTTCGGTGTACCACTGATTTCTGAAAGCATAGTAAAAATCCTCTATGCGCTTTATCGCCTTTTTGTAATCCTTTATAAGCTCGGAAAGCTCTGCAGAGTTTTGAGAGCAGCAGACCTTTCTTGTGCGAATACCCAGCTCGGCTTTTATACTGAGTGCCGAGCAAAGCTTTGCCGCGGCATCAAAGAGATAGGCGTATTCCCCTGTCCGCTTTGCGGCATTTTTTAGCCTCCTTGCATGCGAGGCATATTTTTTGCCGTCCCCATCCACAACCGCACTATCCAAAATTCCCATAAAGCAATCGTTATAAAGCTCATATTTCGAGGGGTTTACCATTTTTTTGGTTTTAATAAGCTTGTCTGGCAGGTCGAGCAACATAAAATCATCAAAACTGTATCCCACCCACTGTGCAAATTTTTCTTTTACATCTGCCATTGCGGTGATGCCTTGGGCAAGGCAGGCGGCATAGCATAGGGTGGGCAGCACCGAAAAGGAGGAACATTCCGCGCCATCATCCCCCCACATGGTGATAACAGCCTCGCGAACTCCGCTTTCAATACATGCCTGAAACGCCGCCTTGGTTGTTCGCAGAGAAAACTCATTGTGCGGCGTAAACCCGCTCCAACGCCATGCACCTCCCGCAAAGATAACCCTATCGGTGAGCATTTTGTGCCCCTTTATCATGCAGGAGTAGGTCTGTTTATCCGCGTGGTAATAATCCCAGTAGACCAGCGAAAGGTTTTTGGGGATTTTTTTCTTTATCTCGGAATTGAATTCGGAATCGGCAGCGTAATAGCGGCCGCCGTTTGCAATGCGGTAAAACATATCGCTCCACATCATCGGCTCAAACCCATATTTATCGGTTATTTTACAGACAGTATTAAGGTGCGAAAGCAGAATTTGGTTTTTATCCTGAAACCCGTTTTTGTCGGCATATCTGCCTCTGCCCAAAAGATGTGCCTCGTCCATACCGATATGTATTTTAGAGGTGTGAAAGCATTTTCGAAGCGAGCAGACCATGTTTTCAATAAGCGCATAAGTGCGCGCCTGACCAACCGTGAGAATATCGTCAATATCCTTAATAGCGGCATATTCGGGCCAGCGAAAAATGGCGTTGAGGTGCGCCAGCGTTTGAATACAGGGCACAAGCTCAATACCCAGAGAGCGGGCAAAGGCATCCAGCTCACAAAGCTCGCTTTGGCTGTATCTGCCGCGAAAGGTGCCCAGCATAGGCTCTCCCTGTACCTCATAGGTGTCCTCCATATAAAGCTGAACCTGATTGTAACCCATTTTGGCGAGAATTGTTATAAATTTTTTTAGCTGAGGCAGCGTCATGACAGCGTTTCTCGAAACATCCACCATAACACCCAGCGTATCAAAATGTTTTACCCCGTTTTCCATAATAAATCTCCTTTTATTTCTTTGGGTGGCGAGCATTTTTTGTTCTGCTGCCCTTTGCATTGCGGGTGTTTGGTGCCGCATTTTTTTGCGGCGGGCGCTCGGGTGCAACAAGGCAGTTCTTGCCTGTGCCGATAAGGTCATATCTGCCCGCTTTTTTTAGTGCCGAAAGCACAAGCGCACGGTTTTCAGGACGAAAATACTGTAAAAGTGCGCGCTGCTCTGCTTTTTCCTGTGCACTTCTCGGAACATAGACCTCCTCCATCGTAAATGGGTCTAGCCCTGTGTAAAACATACAGGTCGAAACTGTTCCGGGCGTAGGGTAAAAATCCTGCACCTGCTCGGGATGCAGCCCCTCTTTTTTGAGAAAAAGTGCCAGCTCAATAGCATCGTTTACCGTACTTCCGGGGTGTGAGGACATTAGATAAGGCACTAAAAATTGTTTCTTACCCGCTTTGTCCGAAAGCTCGTAAAACCGTTTTTTAAATCGGTTATAAACGGCGATCGGAGGCTTTCCCATTCGTTTTAAAACATTCTCCGAGCAGTGCTCGGGTGCAACCTTAAGCTGCCCGCTGACATGGTGCTCAACAAGCTCGCGGAAAAACTCCTCGTCTCGGTCGGCAATCAGGTAATCAAACCGTATCCCCGAGCGAACAAACACCTTTTTTATCTTTGGAAGTGCCCGCAGCTTGCGCAAAAGAGAGAGATAGTCGCTGTGGTCGGGCTTTACCGCAGGGCAAACCGACGGCGCAAGACACTTTCTATCGGGACACAGCCCGCGTTTTTGCTGTGCCTCGCAGGAGGGGGCGCGGAAATTGGCGGTCGGCCCGCCGACATCGTGAATATACCCTTTGAAATCGGGCATTTGGGTTATCAGCTTTGCCTCGGAAATAACAGATTGGTGGCTGCGGCAGGAAATTTGCCGCCCCTGATGATAGGCAAGCGAACAAAAGTTGCAGGCACCAAAGCATCCGCGGTTATGAATAATAGAAAATTTGACCTCTTCAATGCCGGGAACTCCGCCCTTTTCTTCATAGGAAGGGTGGTAATTGCGCATAAAGGGAAGGGCGTAAACCTCGTCCATTTCTTGGGTCGTAAGCGGCGGCATGGGTGGATTTTGAATAACAATTTTATCACCGTGACGCTGGATAACCGTTTTCCCGCGCACCGCATCATGCTCCTCTTGCTGAATTCGGCAGGATTTCGCATAAGCTCTGCGGCCTCTCTGGCTATCCTCGCGCACCGCATCAAAAGAGGGACATTCTTTCACCGGAGCAGGCGTGTAACTGTGGGTAAAAACAGCGTAACAAGTGCCGCGAATGTCGGTAAGGCAAGAAATCGGCTCACCCGCATCAAGGCGACGGGCAATTTCAACAATATGCTTTTCTCCCATACCGTACATTAAAAGGTCGGCATTCGCGTCAATTAAAATTGATGGGCGCACACAGTCATCCCAATAATCATAATGTGCAAAGCGGCGCAGCGAAGCTTCCAGCCCGCCTATCGCAATGGGTATTTCCCCAAAAAGGCGGCGCAGTGCTTTGCAGTAAACAATAACGGCGCGGTCAGGTCTTTTTCCCGCGCGCCCGCCGGCGGTGTAAGCATCATCACTTCGCGGCTTTTTTGCGGCGGTGTAATGTGCAACCATCGAGTCAATATTGCCGCCGGTTACAAGGAAGGCAAGTCTGGGAGCACCGAAACGAAGGTAATCGGCATCGGTTTGCGGCTGTGAAAGAATACAAACGCGGTACCCTGCCTTTTCCAACACGCGGGAAATAATGGCTGCGCCAAAAGAAGGGTGGTCAACATAAGCGTCCCCCGTAACCAAAACAAAGTCAGGCTTGTCCCAACCACGCTCTGTCATTTCCTTTTTTGTAATGGGCAGAAAATGCATATTTTGCGCTCCTTTTGAAAATCTATAATAACTATACCACAGTTTTCACCGAAATACAATGAAATAATAAATGGTTGCGTAAGTCCCAAAACTTTTCGTTCGGCACGGCATGCATAGCTCTGCAGAGAGGTTTATAAACTCATCTTTTGCACTTTTCGCAAAAAAGCAAAAAAATCCAAAAACAGCGCAAGAATTTTTGTCAATAATGCGGAAAAACCCTTGCGGAACTCCTTAAAAAATGGTACAATAATCTTAATTATGGATACTGCGCAAATGAAATAATAACGGAGGCTTAGTAATGAAAGATTTCAGCAAGCACCTTTTGCGCACCCTTCTTCTCCTTGTGTGGGATATGATAACCGCCGCTGCTGCCGTTTTTATCGGTATTGAAGTGGTTTTCGGCTTTACCGCCGCAAGCGGACGCACCATTTCCGAAGCGTTTCGGTATGTTTTAGTTTATCTTGTTTTTCTTATTCTGTTTCATTGGTTGTTCGGGGTGTATTCCAGCCGCCCCAAATATTTCGGCACGCTGGATATTTTTAAGCATGCCACCATCTCGCTTGCGGTGGGTGCCATCGTTTTCCTTGTGCCGCGCATTTTTCACATTCCCTTTCTAACCACGCTTGGGCTTAAGACTACCTTTGTTATCGTTTTAATGCTGTTTATTCTAAGCTGTGCGGGACACGGGTTTTCACAGATATACCGCTCGGTGCTGCGTTATTATTTCAAAAAACTTACAGGCAGCGGCAAGCGCATCAACACGCTTATCTACGGTGCGGGCGAGCTGGGCTATTACCTTGCAAAACGCCTGATTTTAGACGAGGGGGAAAATCTCCCCATCGGTTTTATTGATGACAATCCGGAACTTATCGGAAAAACGGTTGCCGACCTTAAAATTTTCGGAAGCCGACAGGCTCTTTCCCGCATTCTTGTGGATACGGACATCGGTGAGGTCATTATTGCAATCAATGTTCTCCCTAAGGATGCCTTGCGGGAAGTTATTGCGATATGTGCCGAAAGCGGCTGCCGCCTGCGTCGGTTTGGCTTGGTGCAGGATGTCACCTCGCCGACAGGCAAACGGCTTGATATGTCCGATGTTGACACCAATGACCTTATTCGCCGTGACAGTGTTCAATTAGATATGGAAACAGTTTCGAACTACATTTTAGGTAAAACGGTTTTGGTAACCGGCGGAGCAGGCTCTATCGGCAGCGAGATATGCAATCAGGTTCTCCAATACGGTGCCAAAAAGCTTATAATTTTTGACATCAGCGAAAACGGCCTGTTTCGCATTGACAACAACCTGAAAGCGAATTATGACCGTGACCGTTATGAGACGGTTTTAGGCTCTATCCGCGATACAGACAGACTCGACCTTGTTTTTGAGAAATACAAGCCGGAGGTTGTTTTCCATGCCGCGGCACACAAGCATGTTCCCATGATGGAATACAATCCGTGCGAAGCGATAAAAAATAACGTTTTCGGAACATGGAACACCGCCAAAGCCGCGGCGGCTCACAAGGTTTCCAAGTTTATTCTTATTTCAACCGATAAGGCGGTCAATCCCACCAATATTATGGGAGCCTCCAAGCGCATTGCCGAAATGCTCATTCAAATGGAGGACAGGAATAGTGACACCCAGTTTGCCGCTGTTCGATTTGGCAATGTTTTGGGCAGCGAGGGATCGGTGGTTCCTCTGTTTCTGGAACAGATAAAAAAGGGCGGTCCTGTCAGGGTTACACACCCCGAAATGAAGCGCTATTTCATGACCATTCCCGAAGCGGTTCAGCTGGTGCTCGAGGCGGGTGCCATGGCAAGCGGAGGCGAAATATTTGTTCTTGATATGGGAGAGCCCATTCTTATTTCCGATTTAGCGGCCGACCTCATTCGCCTGAGCGGTCAGATACCCAATAAGGACATCGACATTGTTTATACAGGTCTGCGTCCGGGCGAAAAACTGTTTGAAGAGCTTTCTCTCTCGGAGGAGGATGCCACGCAAACACAAAACAAAAAGATATATGTTTGCAAGCCTGTCCCAACCGACCAAGCTCTCATTTCAGCGCAGGTGAAAATTCTCGGAGAAAACGCCGCAAAGGATAAGGACCGGAGCGTTTTTGAAGCGGTGCGCACCCTTGTGCCCACCTTTGATCATAAATGATAGCAAAACCCTATACCGAAAGGAAGATTTTAGCACAATGGCAGACAACAAAATGGTAAAAGAAATCACCGCAATGGACGAGGATTTCGCAAAATGGTACACCGACATCGTTATCAAGGCAGAGCTTATTGACTACTCCAGCGTTCGCGGCTGTATGGTTATTCGCCCGTATGGCTACGCAATCTGGGAGCTTATTCAAAATGAGCTAAATGCCCGCTTTAAGAAAACGGGGCATGAAAATGTTTACATGCCGATGTTCATTCCCGAATCCCTGCTCCAAAAGGAAAAGGACCATGTTGAAGGCTTTGCCCCCGAGGTCGCATGGGTGACCCACGGAGGCAACGAAAAGCTGGAAGAGCGAATGTGCGTTCGCCCCACCTCTGAAACCCTTTTCTGCGAGCATTATAAAAGCATCATTCACTCCTACCGCGACCTGCCCAAGCTGTATAACCAGTGGTGCTCGGTGGTTCGCTGGGAAAAGACTACCCGCCCCTTTCTGCGCTCCCGCGAGTTCCTCTGGCAGGAGGGACACACCATTCACGCGACCGCTCAGGAGGCACGCGAGGAAACCGAGCGTATGCTGGGTGTCTATGCTGATTTTGCCGAGAACTGCCTTGCCATGCCGGTTGTGCGCGGCGAAAAAACCGAGAAGGAACGGTTTGCAGGCGCCGAAGCTACCTACACCATTGAAGCCCTCATGCATGACGGAAAAGCACTGCAAAGCGCAACCTCCCACTATTTTGGGGACGGATTTGCAAAAGCTTTTGATATACAGTACACCGACAAGGAAAATCGTCAGGTCCACCCCTTCCAAACCTCGTGGGGATGCACCACCCGCCTTATCGGCGCTATTATCATGACGCATGGAGACAACAATGGGCTTGTGCTTCCCCCTGCAGTTGCCCCCATTCAGGCGGTTGTTGTTCCTATTGCACAGCACAAAGAGGGCGTTTTGCAAGCAGCCCAAAAACTTACCGACAGCTTGGAGGGTATCCGTGTTGTCTGTGATGACAGCGATAAGTCTCCGGGATTTAAGTTTGCCGAATACGAAATGAAAGGCGTTCCTGTTCGCATCGAGATCGGCCCCAAGGACATTGAACAGGGACAGTGTGTTATCGTTCGCAGAGATAATCGGGAGAAAACCATTGTTCCCATTGAAAATGTCAAACAAGCGGTGCAAAAAGCGCTTAGCGATGTTCGTGATGCTCTTTACAACAGAGCCCTTGAAAACCGCAAAAACAGAACCGTTGACTGCACTACCCTTGATGAATTTATTCAAACTGCAACCTCTAAAGATGGGTTTATTCGTGCCATGTGGTGCGGCGACAGGCAGTGCGAGGATAAGCTGAAAGAGCTTGCGGGCGTTACCTCCCGCTGTATTCCCTTTGAGGGCGAGAATATTGGTGAAACCTGCGTTTGTTGCGGCAAACCCGCCAAAAAGCTCGTCTATTGGGGTAAAGCATACTAAAAATCACTCCCCCTGCTTTTGCAGGGGGAGCTTTTACAGGAAAAGAGGGGTTTTATGATTGTTTTTTTTCTGAAAAGATTTGTTGCGGATTTTGAAAACACCGCCGACAAAAAGGTGCGTGAAAAATACAGCACCCTGAGCGGCACACTAGGCATTATCTGTAACCTTGTGCTTTTTGCCGTTAAGTTTCTCATCGGCAGTATCATGAAGTCAATCGCCATCACTTCCGACGCTTTTAATAATCTTTCGGACATGGGTTCTTCGGTTATGGCAATTATCAGCGCAAAACTCAGCAACCGCCGCCCCGATGCCGACCATCCGTTTGGTCACGGCAGATTTGAATATATTTCCTCGCTTATTATTTCTTTCCTCATTATGCTTGTCGGTTTTGAGCTCTTGCAGGGCTCTGCCCAGAAAATCTTTTCCCCCGAGCCTATTGAGGTAAGGCCTGTTTTGCTTATCATTCTGCTGCTCTCGGTGCTTGTAAAGCTGTGGATGTGGTCCTACAACCGCTACATGGCTAAAAAAATAGATTCTAAGGTGCTTGCTGCCGCCTCGTCCGACAGTTTAAATGATGTTATCGCCACCTCTGCAGTTATTCTCTCGTCGCTCTTAGGGTATTACCTCAAAATTAATATCGACGGATACATCGGCTGCGCCGTTTCGGTGCTGATCATGCTGGTCGGATTTAATCTGGCAAAGGAGACCGTTAATGTTTTGCTGGGCAGCGCGCCGGACAGAGAAACCGTTGCAGCTCTGGAAGGTCTTTTAAAGGAAAGCCCCACTGTGCTCGGAATTCACGATTTGGTCGTCCATGATTACGGTCCCGGCAGAGTGTTTGCCTCGGTTCATGCCGAGGTAAGCGACAAGGGAGATGTTACCGCTATTCATGAGGAAATGGACGCTATTGAACAAAAGTGTCTCAACCAAACCGGCGTTGAGCTTGTTATCCACATGGACCCCATTTCGACCGACAGCACCCTTTTAACCAAAACGCGGGATATGGTGCTGGGAATCGTCACCGCGCTCGGCGACTATTCTATTCATGATTTCCGCATGACCGATGGAGAGGAGCGAGTCAATCTCATTTTTGATATTGTTGTGCCTGTTTCCATGAAAGATAAGGAGCGCGCAAGCCTTGTTGCCGCTATCTCGTCGACACTGCGTGCAGTCGATCCAAAATATGCCGCTGTCATTAAGGTGGACAGTGATTACACTTCCCGCACAGAATAACTAAGGATTTTGTTATAAAAGGGGGGAGGGCAAAAATGCCCTCCCCCCTTATTTCTTTGCGCTATGTTAAAATACTGTTTGTTAACTTTCTATATTGTATTACTTCCTGTATCTATATTTGTACTCCTTATTGTAATATTTATCTATAATATTACTTTATGTTTACTAAAACTCGGTATCATCAATTTTTTTCCCGGTGAGACGCTCGGTAAGCTCCACAAGGTCCTCACGGCTCACATAGTCAACCGTTAAGCTTCCGGCATGGTCGGAAGCGGGGGTTATACGAATTTTTCTGCCCCAAGTTTTTTCAAGGGCAATTTCCAGTTCCTTATAAAAGCTCTCGACGCGGGGCTTTGCCGCCGGTGCTTTTGGCGTGCGCTGCATGCGCGCGACCATCTGCTCGGTTTGGCGAACAGAGAGCCCCTTGGAAATGACATCATTTGCCGCCTCACATATCTGCTCGGTTTCCTGAAGCGAGAGAAGCGCTCTTGCATGCCCCATCGAAATGCTTCCCTCAGAAACTGCGGTTTTAACCTGATCAGGCAATTCAACAAGACGCATCGCATTTGCAACTGCGGAACGTGATTTGCCAACCTTTTTGGCAATTTCCGCTTGTGTTAGGTTAAATTGCTCGGCAAGCGCCTTATATCCCTCACCTTCTTCAACAGGGTTTAAATCGCGGCGCTGCAGGTTTTCAACAAGCGCAACCTCCATTGCCTCCATATCCGAAAACTCACGGATAATAACCGGCACCGATGCAACCTGTGCCAAGTGTGCCGCGCGGTATCTGCGCTCGCCTGCGATAAGCTGATATTCGCCGCCTAAAAGCGGACGCACGATAAGAGGCTGAAGAACCCCATGCTCGCGAATGGAATCAGCAAGCTCTAAAAGCGCCTGCTCTTCAAAATACTTTCGCGGTTGCTCATGATTGGGTTTTATCTCGGAAAGGCGCAGCGTTACAACGCCCGAATCACTCTCCATAATATTATCCTGAAAAAGCGCGTCCAGCCCCTTGCCAAGACCTCCTTTTTTTGCAGCCATTTCGCTCTTGCTCCTTTACAAACTGTAATATTTATAGTTTTTATACTTAATGTTTTGTTTTTTATCGATTTTTGGCAATAATTTCGGTACAAAGCTCCATATATGCTTTTGCACCGCGAGATGCAGGGTCATAATAAATAACAGGTTTTCCAAAACTGGGAGCCTCAGAAAGCCGGACATTTCGTGGAATTGCCGTTTTATAAACCTTATTAGGAAAATACTTCTTTATCTCGTTTGCGACCTGAACGGTAAGATTGAGCCTCCCGTCATACATGGTCAGCACAACACCCTCAATTCCTATCATAGGATTATAAAGCCTTTTAATGGTACGAACGCTGTTCATAAGCTGCGAAAGCCCCTCCAAAGCATAATACTCACACTGGATAGGAATAAGCACACTATCGCATGCGCAGAGTGCATTAATGGTCAGCACCCCGAGCGAGGGCGGGCAGTCGATAAAAATATAGTCATACTGCTCACGCACCAGCGAAAGTGCCTTTTTCAGTTTTGCCTCCCTGCCCTCCTGAGCGGCAAGCTCAATTTCCGCACCCGCAAGGTTTAAGCTGGAGGGAATTGCATCCAAATTCTTGCAAACGTTTTTCACCGTTGCCTCAGCGGCGGGTGCACCTGAACAAAGCATCTCATACGAGGAGCGCAGAACGGCGCGTTTATTAATGCCAAGACCGCTGGTGGCATTACCCTGAGGGTCAATATCCACAAGCAGCACCTTTTTGCCCAGCGCAGCAATACCTGCCGCAACATTAACGGCGCAGGTCGTTTTGCCAACGCCGCCCTTTTGATTTGCCAAAACGATAATTTTTCCCATAAATCTGTTCCTTTATCAAGATATACTTTTATTATACCAATCAAAAACCATTCTGTAAAGAACAAAAAATACACAGCACGAAATTTTGACAAATTTCGCCCGCATGAAAAAAAATAACGGTATCGTTTTGCCCATGCAAGGACAAAATTCTCCGACACAGCAAACTGCCGCATTATCTACAAACGGATAACGCGGCAGTTTTTTTCCTCTGCATAACGCACGGTATATGCGCTGCCGCCGTTTTGGCGGCGCACAAAAGCAATGCAAGCTTGCGCGCCATCTACCATGGCGCGGTTTCTCTGAAGCATGCAGCCCTTATAATAGGTTTTAGAAATACACAATATCTTGTCGGCTGCATGAATTTGTGCTAAATAATGTTGATTTTCCTCGGGTGAAAAATATTTATTTTGGTCAAGACAGGGGACATAGATATGTAATTTTATATTGGGATATTTTTTGCGCAGCGCAAGCACTGCATCGGCAGCCATACGGTCAAATCCCATGGCTCCGCCGCAGCGAAACTCCGAAAACCCCTCTGCAATAAGAGTTTCCGCCGCGTTTATGATTTGCGCATAAAGATTTTGGGCATCTCTTTCTGCTATCTCTCGGTGTCCGGTAAAGCAGCAAATTTTTTCCAAAAGGTTTCCTCCGTTTATTTTTGGGCAGCCGAGCAGGGCTTGGGAATACGAATGGTATACTCAATATACCCCTCTGACTCGCCTTTGACAGCGCTTGCCATAACGCCGCTGCGCCGCATGGTCTCAACTGCCATGTTTATGGTGTTTACAAAGATGCGAAGATCCTTAAACACAAGCTTGGTTCCTCCGCGGCGAGGCGTTTTTACAAGCTTTTCAACATATTTTTCGGTTTGCTCCACATTTAGTCTGCGTGCAACAATATGCGCTAGCGCTCTCTGCCGCTGCTGTTCATCTATAATGCGCAAAAGGGCACGGGCATGGCGCTCGGTAAGTGCATTTTCTGTGATAATGTGCCGCTCCTGCGGCGACAGGCGCAAAAGGCGCAGTTTATTTGCAACTGCCGATTGAGAAAGCCCCAATCTTGCCGCCGCTTCACCTTGGGTTACGCCCCAGCGTTCTATCAATGATTGAATTCCGCTCGCCTGTTCAAAAACATTTAGATCCTCGCGCTGAATATTTTCAATAATGGCAAGTACTGCTGATTTTTCGTCACTCGCCTCGACAACGATGCAAGGTGCAGTTTCCCGCCCTAAATGACGCAGCGCACGCATTCTGCGCTCCCCCGCAATAAGCTCGTAGCCTTTCCCCTCTTTTCGCACCGAAAGCGGCTGCAACAGCCCGTTTTGCGCGATGCTCTCGGCAAGCCGCTCAATGGCTGCGGTGTCGAAGTGCTCTCTCGGCTGTGCAGCGTTTACACGAATTTGCTCGAGCTTGAGGTGTACTATGCGGGTTCCCCCGAAAAAGGTCTTGTTTGCGGCGTTTTTCATTTTTTTGTCCTCCCTTTTTGCTCCTAATGCAAGAATAACACAGTTATTCCTCTTTTGCGAAACATTTCGGTCGCACAATTCGCCGCATTTTACTATTTTTTTCCGCTAAATTAGCGGAGATTTCGATATTTTTGCAGATTGTCTGGGATATTTGGCGGATGTTGTCGATGTCTTTTCAATGATAACAAGGCTTCTGCCGCTTGTATCGGGCAGAGTGAATTTATCAACCTGCACAACCTTTGCACAGAGTTCTTTTAATGCACGCTCTGCCTCCGCTATTTCTTCTTCGGGTTGGGGGCCTTTCATGGCAATCAGCCTTCCCCCCACCTTAAGCAGCGGCAGACAATACTCACACAACAAATAAATTTTAGCAACGCCGCGAGCACAGACTGTATCAAACTGTTCGCGCAGCTCTTTCTGTCTGCCCGCCTCCTCAGCGCGTGCATGCAGCGCTGTTAGGGGTACACCTAATGTTTCGGAAAGATAGGTAAGAAAGGTAATTCTTTTATTAAGGCTGTCAATCAGCGTAAGCTCTATATCAGGTCGGAAAATGCCGACAGGAACAGAGGGAAAGCCTGCCCCTGCCCCAATGTCCGCCATTTTTGCTCCGGTTTTTATATCGGCGCGCAAAAGCATCAGGCTGTCAACAAAATGAGTAACTGCAACGCCGTGCGGGTCGGTAACTGCAGTAAGATTTACCTTTTGGTTATACTCCACAAGCTCATTATAATACCGCTCAAACAGCTCGGCCTGCGCATCGGTGAGGACAAAGCCCGCCTGCTCGGCAGCTTTTAGGAAAAACGGTCTGTCAAAAGGCTGTATTTGCTGCTGTTTCACTTTTCTTCCCCCTCTGCAGTGTCCATTCTTATGATTAAAACAGCAATATCAGCGGGATTGACCCCCGATATTCCTGCCGCCTGACCAATTGAAAGCGGTTTTATCTTATTAAGCTTTTCAGCAGCCTCTAAACGAAGCCCCACCACCTCGCGATAGTCAAGGTCGGGAGAAAGGCGGCGTTTTTCAAGTCTGTGCAGCTCCTCAACCTGTGCTGCCTGTTTTTTTATGTAGCCCTCATATTTTATTTCTATCTCTGCCTGTTCGCAAACCGCTGCATCAATCGAGGGGCGCTCCTTATCAAAGGGGGCAAGGTCTTGGTAACTGATCTGCGGACGGCGCAGAAGGTCGGCAAGGGTTGCTCCGTTTTGCACAGCAGATGTTTCACGTGAAACAAGCATGGCATTAAGCTCCTCTGAGGGAGCAATTCCCGTTTTGTTCAGGCGGGCAATTTCCTCTGCAATTTGCTTCTTTTTCTCACAAAACCGTGCAAACCGTTGGTCATTTATCAAGCCAATCTCATGCCCAAGCTCGCAAAGGCGCAGGTCAGCATTGTCCTGCCTTAAATATAAGCGGTATTCCGAGCGGGAGGTCATCATGCGGTAAGGGTCGGTGCAGCCTTTGGTAACAATATCGTCAATAAGGGTTCCGATATAGCTCTGGCTTCGGTGAAATATAACCGGTTCTTTTCCTTGAATTGCACGGGCTGCGTTTATGCCGGCAACAAGCCCTTGGGCAGCCGCCTCCTCGTACCCCGAGGTGCCGTTAAACTGTCCTGCACCATACAATCCCTTGACTGCCTTAAATTCAAGGCTGGGGAAAAGCTCGGTAGGGTCGCAGCAATCATACTCTATGGCATATGCATTTCGCATGATTTCCACATTTTCAAGCCCCTCAATGGTGCGATACATCTTTTCCTGAACCTCAACAGGCAGAGAGGAGCTCATTCCCTGCAGATACATTTCCTCGGTATCCTCACCCATTGGCTCAATAAAAAGCTGGTGACGCGGCTTTTCGGAAAAACGCACCACCTTATCCTCTATGCTGGGGCAGTATCTCGGTCCGACACCTTGTATCCTGCCTGAATAGAGCGGCGAACGGCTAAGCGCACCGCGAATGATCTCATGGGTTTGCGCATTGGTATAGGCAATATGGCAAACAGCGGTGTTTTTCAGCTCTCCGCGCGTTTCAAAGGACATGGGAACGATAGGCTCGTCCCCTTGCTGTACTTCCAGCTTGGAAAAGTCAATACTGCGGCGGTGAACTCTGGCGGGAGTACCCGTTTTAAATCGGCGCAGTGTAATTCCCGCGTTGGCAAGGCTTTGAGAAAGCGCATTTGCGGCAAGGTGCCCGTCCGGTCCGCTTTGTATGCTCGCCTCGCCGACATGGATCGTGGCTTTAAGATAGGTTCCTGATGCAATAATAACCGCCTTAGCGGTGTATTTCTCTCCCAGCGCTGTTACAACACCGCATGCTCTGCCGTTTTCAAACAGAATTTCAACTATTTCTGCCTGAATAATATCAATATTCGCCTCTTTTTCCACCGTACTTTTCATTACTGTGTGATATTTCACTCTGTCCGACTGCACGCGCAAGCTATGAACGGCAGGACCTTTGCCGCGATTAAGCATTCGGCTTTGTAAAAAGGTCTTATCCGCGGCTTTTGCCATTTCGCCGCCCAGTGCATCTATCTCTCGCACCAAGTGCCCTTTTGCCGTTCCGCCGATAGAAGGATTACAGGGCATATTGGCAATTGCATCTAAATTAATGGTAAAGAGCGCCGTTTTTTCACCGAGACGAGCGGCAGCTAATGCTGCCTCTACCCCGGCGTGCCCTGCTCCGATAACAGCGACAGAATAATCTCTCATTTTAATTTCCCCTTGTATGTATATCCTATTTTCCTACGCAGAATTTGGAAAATATCTCATTTACAACCGCTTCGGTGGCGGATTGTCCCGACAATTCCGAAAGTGCGCGCAATGCCTCCTCTAAAAGGATTGCAAGCATATCCGGCATCTGCCCTTCGCGTGCACCCAAAAGCGCGCCGTTCAGCTCGCGCAGGGCGCGTACTGCACAATCATACTGGCGCTCGTTTATCACAAGCAGCGCATCCCCCGAAAGGCGATACTGCTCAAGTGCAGAGCAGATCGCATCTGAAAGCTGCTCTGCTCCTCTGCCCTTTGCCGCCGAAATACGCACAACCTTTTCAAATCCTTGCCTGATCGGCTCTTCCTCGATATGAGACTCCAAGTCATCTTTATTTATAACTGCAATGGCATTTCTGCCCTTTACCGCCTCAATAAGCTCTTTATCCTCTGCTTTTAAAGGGCGTGAGGCATCAAATACTGCCAAAATAAGGGCGGCACTTTGCATGCGCTGCCGCGCACGCGCAACTCCTACTGCCTCAACGGTATCTATCGTTTCACGAATTCCCGCCGTATCAGACAGACGCAGCACAAAATCACCGACTCTGACGGTATCCTCAACAACATCTCGTGTGGTACCCGCAATATCGGTTACGATGCTTTTTTCATAGCCCGAAAGCAAATTCATAATGGTTGACTTGCCGACATTGGGACTGCCCACAATAGCCGTATCAACCCCCTCTGAAAGAACCTTTCCTTTATCAAAGCCCGCAAGCATTTTCTCCAGCCTTAATACAAGCTCCGAAAGCGTGTTTTGCAGTGTTTCACGTGAAACATCAACAATATCTTCGTCCGGATAATCGCAGTAAGCCGAAATTTGTCCCAATAATGTTACAATACTGCTGCGAATTTCCTCGCTTTCGCGGTTCAATCTGCCCTCGCTGACAGCAAGCGCCGCTCTTGCCTGCTGGTCGCCCTGTGCAGAGATAAGCGAGGTGACCGCTTCTGCCTGTGAAAGAGTCATCTTTCCGTTAAGATAGGCACGACGGGTAAACTCACCCGCCTCGGCAAGGCGTGCTCCGGCACTGACTGCAGCTCTCAACAACCGACGGGTTAAATAAATCCCGCCATGCACGGTTATCTCAACAACATCCTCGCCGGTGTAGCTTTTGGGCGCGCGAAAAACAAGGGCAACCGCGTTATCAAAGCTGCCGCTTTTATCAAAAACTCTGCCAAAGTAAGCAGTATATCCGCGGGAATTGACAAGTTTTTTCCCCGACTGCGCCGCAAAAACACTGTCTGCAATGCGCAGTGCATTTTTTCCTGAAAGGCGAACCATTCCCACTGCCGAAGCAGTAGAGCCTGTCGAGATTGCTGCTATGGTTTCTCTTGCTTGTTCCATTTTTCTTCCTCCGCTAATAACGGATAACACAAACGGCATATCTGTGGATATGCCGTTTCCTTCTCTCGCACCAGCAATAAAACCACAATATATTGTGCTTTTATTGCTATTAATAACAATTTCTTGTATTTTAGTCTAATTCAACCTTGCTGTAAAGGGGCAGCGCGGCATCCCGCAGCTCCTTTTCTCTCTTAAGCCCTTCAATGGTAGAGCTTGAATTGAGAAAATCATCTTTAATCAGGCTGTCACCGCTCTCTTTGCGGGGAGAAGTGCTCTGATTTCCGCCTCTGTTTGTGCGGCGCCCATCCCTCCTATTATCACGGCGGGGGCGGGGGTTATCGCTGGAGATAACAACTCTGCGGTTGGGCTCATCTCCAACCGATGTTGAGCTGACACCTTCAATGCCCTGAACGGTTGCATGAATAATTCTTCTCTCATAGGGTGCCATGGGCTCCAGGGTTACACTTCTTCCGCTGCGAAGTGCCTGCTGCGAAAGGCGGCGGGCAAGTGCTTCCAGCGTTTTTTCTCTTTTTTCACGGTATCCATTGATATTCAGGACAATTCGGCTGTATTTTTCTTCGCCGTTATTTGCAACAAGTCCGCAAAGATATTGCAGGGAATTTAAGGTGTCCCCTCTGCGGCCGATAAGATAAGAGGCCTCTTCACCGTTTACTTCGATATGAAGTGACTGCTCGTCCTCAGTAACCTCAACAGAAACATCCGAAAGCGGGAAGTTTTTTACAATATCCTGCATAAACTGTTTCACACGCTCTGTTTTATTGCCGTAAATAACACGAATAACAGCATCCTTACTTGAGAAAAGCCCTCTTTTACCCTCCTCGATAACCTCATAGCGGACCTTGTCCGCAGAAATGCCGAGCTGCTCTGCAGCTGCGGCAACCGCGAGGTCAACGGTTTTTGCGCTGAATGTTAGTTCCATTTATAAACAACCTCTCTATTTTTTGCGCTGTGCGCTTTTTCACAATTTTTATTCGTCCCCGTACTTTTCGGCATAGCGGCGCCTTGCTTCGGCAAGTTTTTCGCTATCGCTCATCCCTTGGGAATTTTTCGAGTCCGAAATAGCTTTTCTCTTAGCTTCTGCAGCCTTTTGCTCCTGCTCTGAGAAAGCTCCCTGCTGTGCGGCAGCCTGCTCTTGTGCTTGCAAAAGCTTGGTCATAAACTTGGTTTTTTTCTTAACTTTTCCTTTTGCCTTATCGCGCGCTAATTTTTCCAAAACCTTTTCGGGTGTAATAATTTTTTTAAGAATTGCGCTCTGCACTGCGCCGACAATATTGGAAATGATCCAATAAAGACCAACGCCTGCAGGAACCAAGAAACTGAAATATGCCGACATAAAGGGCATACCGAACATCATGGCATAGCTGCAGCCCTTACCCTGACCTTCCATGTTTTGATTTGACATTTTCATGGAAAGAATAGAGGAAGCTAGTGCTGTTAAAAGTGAGAAGACAGGAATGAGGATCAGCCAGTTAAAACTCCAAGTAGGAATTGCGCCCAGATTTATGATACCAAACAGGTTCATATCCAGACTTGCCATTTTATCATAATTTTCCAGCCCTATTCCATCAACAAGCACATCTTTATACTTATCGACATATCCCATCATTTGCATTTCAATATCCATAGCACTTCTTTGGGAAAACTCAACGCCTGCCTTTTCCAAAATGGCTTGCGCCGACGAAATAACTTCCTTGGGAAGCCGCAAAATGTGAGTCATCGGGCGGTAAACAACATCAATAAATCCATAAAGAATCGGAAGCTGGATAAAAAGCGAAGAGCAACCGCTTAACGGGTTATATCCTTCGCGCTCGTAAAGCTTATTGATTTCTTCCTGTGCTTTTTGGCGGTTATTGGCATATTTTTTATTAATTTCATCAATCTTAGGGCGAAACAATGCACCATGTGCAGTATTTCTCTGCTGTTTTACTGCCATCGGTATCATAGCAGCACGCACAATAATAGTAAAGATAATCAGTGCGATTGCATAAACCGGAACGATCTTATAGGCAGCCCACATGACCCAGCCAAGCGGGTAACCGATAATATTCATAAGCCAATTCATATTGTTTCTCCTTTATTATAAGGCGTTTGCGGCGGCAAAATGCAGCGCTCGCCATCACATTCGTCTCTTTTCTCGCAAGTGTCACAAACAGAGGGCTCGCTGTATTTCCCTACTCCGCTTTTGAGGGTAAAATGCACGGGAACAGGATCATATCCTCCCCGACAGTAAGGGTTACAGCGCAATATGCGCGCAAGCGCCATAAGACCTCCCAAAAGAGCACCGTGTTTTTGCACTGCTAAAAGTGCAAAAGTTGAGCAGGTGGGGCGAAAGCGGCAACAGGGCTTTTTTAAAGGGGAAACTCGCTTTCTGTAAAAACGGATAATCCCTATAAGCAGTTTTTTCATTTTTTCTCTGCCTGTGGCTTTAAAAAGCCGCCCTTTCTAAGCATTTGGCATAACTCCTCCGCCACCCGTGTGCTTTTTACAAACGGTGTTTTCCCTCTTGCAACAAGCAACATCTCACAACAGCTTAACCCTTGTTTCTGCGCCTGCCTTGCCGCTACGCGAAGGACACGCTTTGCGCGATTTCTTTCGACAGCACCGCCTATCTTTTTAGAAACAGTCAACCCTAAAAAGACCTCATCACGCGCAAGCTTTCTTACATAACAAACAAGACAGGGAGACACCATAGATGTTCCCTTTTTGTAAAGCCTTTGAAAGCGCGAATTCTGTTTAATGGATTTTATCTTTTTCATATGAAAAAACCTTTATTTTTCTCTTTTTTACGGCTTTCGCTTTTTTTCAATAAAGAGAAAAAGACCACTCTTTTAAAAAGTGGCCTTGGCTTTTTAGTAGCTCAAGCGAGCTCTTCCCTTTGCACGTCTGCGAGCCAAAACTTTACGGCCGTTTTTGGTAGCCATTCTCTTCATGAAGCCGTGTTCTTTCTTTCTCTGAAGCTTTTTCGGCTGATAGGTTCTAAGCATTCTTTATTCCTCCCAATCTTTTTATCGGATCATAAAAATCCTGCGGCAATCTTTGCCGACCGAAAATAATCCTTATGCAATATAGCATTATAGCTTATAAATGCGCACAAAGTCAATAGTTTTTTCAAATTTCCTTTTTCGTTTTTTCTGCGTCTTTTTCGCTTAATCCCACAAAATGCGGTTTTTATTTTCTTTTTCCCTTTTTTCCACAAGATAAGGGATTTCTTCTTTTTTCTTTTTCTTTTCCTGCTTATTTTTTTCTTCCTATATAATAGAGAAAAGTTTGCCTTTTTTACTTGAAATTGAGTGCAAAAAATGATATAATAAACAGGATTAAAAAGAAGTGAAAAATTTGGGCGTTTTTTGCGCTTTTGGGAGGTAAATATGGATTCTTTTTCCGATGTTTGGAAGCTCGTTTTGGAGCACATCCAAACAGAATATATTGAAAATAACCGTCTTTCCCGCATTGCTTTTCGGCTGTGGATCGATGTTCTTAAGCCGGTAAGCTTGGATAATGCGGTTGCAACCCTTCAGGTGGCAACGGTTTTTCAGCGAAAAACCATTGTTGAGCAATATTCCAAGCTGCTGCGTGATGCTTTTTATGAGGTTTTAGGCTTTGATGTTAAAATTGAAATCGTTTCGCAGGATGGGCTTGTTGAGCCTCCCTCCCGTATCAGAAAATATGAAAATGCACAGCTAAAGGCTGGCGAAGAAAATGAGGATTTTATTCGAAACGGCGGTTTTCGTTACACCTTTTCTTCCTTCATTGTCGGGCCATCCAATAAGCTCGCGCATGCAGCCTGTGTTTCGGTTGCAACCAATCCTTCACAAACCTTTAATCCCCTGTTTTTATACGGAGATTCGGGCCTTGGCAAAACCCACCTTTTATATTCTATCTTTAACGAAATAAAGCGCCGCCGCCCCAACACGAAAATTATTTACACCAATGCCGAACAGTTCGGTGCCGAGCTTATTGAGGCTCTTCAAAAAAATAAACAAGACCATTCGTTTACCGACCATATTGCCCCTTTTAAAGAGAAATACCGTTCTGCTGACGTGTTACTGATGGATGATATTCAGTTCATTATCGGCAAACCCCAAACAGAGGAAGAATTTTTCCACACCTTTGATTTTCTTTATCAGGCAGGCAAGCAAATTGTTTTTACTTCCGACAGGCCGCCCAAAGATATGGTCTCACTTACCGAGCGTGTTCGAAATCGCTTTGAAATGGGGCTTCTTGCCGATATTCAGCCCCCCGATTATGAAACCCGAATTGCTATTATTCGTCGCAAAGCCGAAGGCCTGAATGTTGACCTTCCCAACGAGGTTTGCGAATTTATTGCCAATCGGTTAAAAAGCAATATCCGCCAATTAGAAGGTGTTGTTAAAAAAATTCAGGCATACAAGCTGTTTGAAGGACAGGCTCCTTCTCTCTTAACAGCACAAAATGCCATTCGTGACGTTTTAAATTCCGACCAGCCTGTTTCGGTAACTGTGGATAAAATTATCAGCGAGGTGGCGAAAACCTTTAGCGTTACACCCGATGATATTCGCAGTAAAAAACGAGATAAGGAAATTGCCGAAGCACGCCAATTTGCAATGTATGTTCTGCGTGAAACAACCCAGCTTTCTCAAAAAGCTATCGGTGCAGAGTTCAGCGGCAGAGATCATACGACCGTTATCCACTCGATAAATGCAGCTAAAGATATTTTGGCAAAGGACCAGCACAAAAAGCGTCTCATTACGGATATTATCAATAATATTCGCGGCAAATAATCGGTTTTTCAACCGTTTCCACACAGTTTTCCACATGGTTACACAGGTTTACATAATTCTGTTACTTTTCCACAAGTTATTATTTTGTTAACATTTCTTTTTCCACCGTAAAAAACTTTTCTCTTTTTCCACAAAAAAGTTTACACATTTTCTTTGGTTTTCAACAACTGAAAAAGAAAAACTTTTTGCGGTTTTTTGGCACAGACAAGCCAAGAAAAAAAGTTATTCACTTTTCCACCGCCTTTATTACTACTATAACTATTATATTATTACACACATACACACAAAGAAAGGACGAACGGCTTTGAAAATAATAGTAAACAAAGAGGATATGAAATCAGCCGTCACAAAGGTGATTGGTGCGGTCAGCCAAAAATCCGCGATCGCGGCAATTGAGGGAATTTTACTAAAAAGCTTTGGGGACACACTGTTTTTAGCAGGATATGACCTTGAAATGGGTATCACCGCAACCATTCCCGCAAAAGTCCTTCGAGAGGGAGATGTTATTTTTCCTGCAAAGCTCCTTTTAGAAATGCTTATTAAAATGGATGGTGAAGAGGTTACCTTTGATTTGGACAGCAAATATCTTTGCACCATCGAAAGCGGCAAAGCCCAGTTTATGATTATGGGCATCGCGGCAGACGAGTTTCCCGATCTGCCTTCCTTAAGCATTGACAATTATTTTACTCTTTCACAGGGCGAGCTTCGGGATATGATCAATCAAACCTTTTTTGCCATTGCTATGACCGAACAGCGCCCGGTCCATACCGGTTCAAAGTTTGATATAAAAAACGGATTTTTCAACCTTGTTTCGGTGGACGGGTTCAGGCTGGCTCATTGCAAACGCAAAATAGACGAAGACACAGAGAGAAGCTTTGTCGTTCCGAGAAAGACCCTTTCGGAGCTTATGAAAATAATCAGCGATGATTATGAACAAACCATTTCGGTAAACCTTTCCAAAAAACACATTATTTTTGAAATTGATAACTACACTGTCATTTCCAGACTTTTGGAGGGAGATTTTCTCGATTACGAGCGCGCTGTGCCCAAAACCAGTACCACAACGGTTCGAATTCAGAGAAGAATTTTTATAGAATGTTTTGAGCGCGTTTCTATCGTTACAGAAGAAAAGCTTATCAATCCTGTGCGTCTTTTATTCTCCGACAATTCGGTGCAGATAGAGTGTGCCACCGCTGTGGGAAGAATAAAGGAAAAGCTTCCTGCAGCTATTGAAGGCCCTGATATAGAAATAGGATTTAACAACCGCTATCTTTTGGAGGCATTGAAAAACTGTAAGAATGACGAGGTTTATATTTGCCTGAATAAACCCGAAAATCCGGTTAAGATAATCCCCCCCGAGGGCGATGACTATGAATTTCTTGTATTACCTATGAGGCTGAATAAATATGAGCAATAAGATAGAGATCAGAACTCCTTACATTGAGCTTGACTCCTTTTTAAAATTTGCAGGTGTTGTTTTTACCGGCGGAGAAGCAAAAATTATGATTAAAGAAGGACTTGTGCTTGTCAACGGAGAAATTTGCACAATGCGTAAGAAAAAGCTTTACCCTGATGATAGGGTAACGGTGGAGGAAAAAACCTTTACTGTTACAAAACAAGGATAGAAAAATGTTTCTGAAATCTGTTGAAATAAAAAATTTTCGCAACATTCGTTCTGCTTCTCTTTCATTTCATCCCAAAGTCAACGTCATTTTGGGCAGAAATGCACAGGGTAAGACCAATCTTTTAGAGGCAATCTGGCTTTTGTCAGGAAACAAAAGCTTTCGCGGCGCTTCCGACCGCGAGTTTGTTGCTTTTGAAAAGAGCGGATATTTTATCGGCGGCAGCTTTTTAGATGGGGATGAAGAGATCCCGCTTCGCATCGGCTGTGAAATAAGCGGTGAAAAAACGCAAAAAAAGGTTGTACGAGCGGGCAAAAATTACAGCAGTTCAAGAGCACTTCTCGGAGCCGTTCCCATGACGGTTTTTTCCCCTGACGATTTGGAGCTTATTAAATCAGGTCCTGTAAATCGCCGAAATTTTTGTGACAGTTTGCTTTGTATGCTGTTTCCCGCCTATGCCAAGAGCCTGTCACGGTATCATCGGATCGTCATGCAGAAAAATGTTCTGCTTCGTGAAGAGGCAGAGGCGTCTGCAATTGAGATCTGGAACAGTCAACAGGCACTTTTCGGTGCAAGTGTTATAAAAAGCCGTATTGAGCTTTTAAAAAGGCTTTTGCCTTTTGCACAAAAATGTTTTTATGATATGGCGGGGCAAACAGAAGCGCTTTCTGTAAACTATCATGCAACCGTTTGTGAAAACGCAGATATTGAGGAAAGCGAGCTTTGTTCAATTTTTGAAAAAAAGCTTTTGGAAAATGTGTTAAAGGAAAAGGCGGCAGGTTGTTGTCTTTACGGGCCGCATAGAGATGACCTTGAAGTTTTGATAAACGGCAGAGATGCCCGCCAGTTTGCATCGCAAGGGCAACAAAGAAGTGCGGTGTTGGCATTGCTTCTTGCCAAGACCGAGCTTCTACGGGCGCAAACCGGAAAAACTCCCATTGTTTTGCTCGACGATGTTATGAGTGAGCTGGACGAAGGTCGGCAGCAGTATCTGCTTGAGCGCATAGAGGATTTTCAGGTGCTTATCACCTGCTGTCAGGATGAAATTTACAAAAGCGGAAAAAATAAGAAAACCTTTACTGTTTCAGGTGGTAAGATCACCGAAAAAGAGGACTGATTTATGTATTTACATTTGGGGAATGACGTTATTGTTTCAAAAAAAGAGATAATCGGTATTTTTGATATAGAAAATACCTCTGTTTCCAAAGATACGCGCGCCTTTCTTTCGGCTGAGGCGAAAAAAGGTGAGGTCATTTATATCACACAGGAATTGCCTAAATCATTTATTCTGTGTCAGCGGGACGGGGTGTGCAAAACTTATGTTTCGCAAATTTCGGCGGCAACGCTGAAAAAGAGACAAAAAATGTAATTCAACAATGTCCACTATAGAAAAAATAGTGGTGTAAAATAGAAGAGAAAAAACAAACGGAGGAAATAATCTGTGGATCAGAACAAACAGACATATGATGAAAGTCAAATACAGGTGCTGGAGGGGCTGGAAGCGGTTCGCAAACGCCCCGGAATGTACATAGGCTCAACAGGTCCAAAAGGTCTTCACCATCTTGTTTATGAGATTGTGGACAATTCTATTGACGAGGCGCTGGCGGGAGAGTGTGACCTTATTACTGTTGAGATCCTGCCTGATAATATCATAAGAGTAACTGATGACGGACGAGGAATTCCAACCGGAATTCACCCCAAACAAGGTATTTCCACCGTTACGGTTGTGTTTACCGTGTTGCATGCCGGCGGAAAATTCGGCGGCAGCGGATATAAGGTGTCGGGCGGATTGCACGGAGTGGGTGCTTCTGTTGTTAATGCACTCAGTGAATATCTTGAGGTTAAGGTTTATCAAAACGGAAAAATTCATTATCAGCGTTATGAACGCGGCAAACCTTGTGAGGAAACCAAAATCATCGGAGATACCGATAGGCGCGGAACAGAAATTCTCTTTAAAGCCGATGCCGAAATTTTTGAGGAAACGGTTTATGATTATGAAATCCTGTTAACAAGGCTTCGCGAGCAGGCTTTCTTAAATGCAGGAATTAAAATTCAAATTTCGGATAAAAGAGACGCTGAAAATGAAGTTACCGAGCTTTTGCATTATGAGGGCGGCGTTAAAAGCTTTGTTGAATATATCCACAAAAAGCGCGATATGGATGTTCTGCATGATGAGGTTATTTTCATGGCAGGACAAAAGGGAGACAGCATTGCTGAAATAGCCATGCAGTATAACGATGGCTATAATGAATTGCTTTTGACCTTTGCAAATAATATTCATACTACCGACGGCGGAACCCATGAGGAAGGCTTTAAGAGAGCTATTACTAAGGTGTTTAACGATTACGCCAGAAAGAATAATATCCTTAAAGAAAAGGATAAGAATTTTTCGGGCGAAGATGTCCGAGAGGGACTTACCGCAGTAGTTTCAGTAAAGCTTACCGATGCCCAGTTTGAGGGACAGACCAAGGCAAAGCTCGGTAACACCGACATACGTGCTTTGGTTGACGGTATCGTTACCAAAAAGCTTACCGAATATCTGGAGGAAAACCCCGCCATTGCCCGCACCGTCATGGATAAAATCCTCAGCGCTTCCCGCGCAAGAGAAGCGGCAAGGCGCGCGCGAGAGGTTGAAAGGCGCAAAACCGGTCTGGATTCGGCAGCCCTTCCCGGTAAACTTGCCGATTGCTCCAGTAAAGAGAGAATGTCTACCGAAATATTCATCGTTGAGGGAGACTCGGCAGGCGGCAGTGCCAAGAGTGGACGCGACCGCAGATTTCAGGCAATATTAGCTCTGTGGGGAAAAATGCTTAATGTTGAAAAAGCAAGGCTTGATAAGGTTATCGGAAATGATAAGCTCACGCCTGTTGTTTTGGCTCTCGGTTGCGGAATCGGACAGGATATAGACCTTTCAAAATTGCGTTACGGTAAGGTTATTATTATGGCGGATGCCGATGTTGACGGTTCGCACATTCGAACCCTGCTTTTGACCTTCTTTTTCCGTTTTATGCGCCCGCTTATTGAGGAAGGGCATGTTTATCTTGCCCAGCCTCCGCTCTTTAAGCTTGAGCGTGCAAAACAGGTGCGCTATGCATTCAGCGACGAGGAGAGGGACAGATATATAGAGGAGCTTTCGGAGGGAGACGAAAATCTGCGCAGCAGAATTGCCATTCAGCGATATAAAGGTCTCGGTGAAATGGACCCCGATCAGCTTTGGGAAACCACCATGGATCCTGAACGCCGCCAGATGATAAGAGTTACAATGGAAGATGCAGTTGCAGCAGACGAAATTTTTACCATTTTGATGGGAGACAAGGTCGAGCCGAGGCGCGAGTTTATCGAAAAAAATGCCCGCCTTGTTGATAATCTCGATATATAAGGGAAAAAGCTATGGGAGAACTTAAATTTTCGGCAAAATATGATCTTAATAAAAAAACTGCCGCAAACGCTATCATAAAAAGGTATTTTTCCGAGCATATTGTAAAATGCAGTATTCAGGCGGCAATCTTGCTGGTTCTCGGAGTTATGTTTGCCGTTACTGCGATAGCACAAGGAGATGGAATGTCCCGGTTTTTGTGTATAGTCTGCGTTGTTGCAATTGCAATGGTTTTCTATATGCCGGTGTCTCAGGCAAAAATGCAGGCGGCACGGTTTGAAAACGGAGTGGATTTTGAACTTTCGCTTTTTGAAAACGGCATTTGTATTACACGCGGTGAAAACCAAACACAAATGCCTTTTGAGGAAATTTCAAAGGCTTTGGAGCTTGAAGATTTTTTCTATATAGAGAGCAAAAAACGCTTCTTCCCTGTTCCCAAAAGCTCTTTTGAGCAAGCACAGATAACCCAAATTTCACAAACCCTTTCAAATAATTTGAGCGAAAGAGTCAAAAAACGCACAAAATAATAAACACACAGTAAATTTAATACAAAATATTACAATTTGGAAAGAAAAGGACACATAGAATGAATAAGAAAGAAACGGTGCAACACAACGAAAACAGCGAGCAGTTTTTCAGAGATGACGCGCTGCAGCAAATTCATCCGGTGGATATAGTCAAGGAAATGAAGACCTCATATCTTGCATACTCCATGTCGGTTATCATCGGACGCGCGCTGCCCGATGTGCGAGACGGGCTTAAGCCGGTCCATCGCCGCATTTTATATACCATGGATGAAAATTCGCTGTATCCTGACAAGCCGTATCGTAAATGTGCCGATACCGTCGGTTCGGTTCTTGGCCGTTATCATCCGCATGGAGATGCCTCGGTTTATGATGCGCTGGTGCGTATGGCGCAGGATTTCTCGCTGCGTTACCCGCTTGTAGATGGTCACGGAAACTTTGGCTCGGTCGATGGAGACCCTGCTGCTGCTTACAGATACACCGAATCGCGCATGAGCAAGGTTTCGATGGAAATGCTTGCGGATATTGATAAAGAAACGGTCGATTTCGTTCCAAACTATGATGACCGCTTAAAAGAGCCGGAGGTCCTTCCCTCCCGTATTCCCAATCTTCTTGTAAACGGGTCGGATGGTATTGCTGTCGGCATGGCGACGAATATTCCGCCGCACAATCTGCGCGAGGTCTGCGAGGGTATCTGCTATCTTATTGACAATCCGGATGCCTCGCTTTCCGAGCTGATGGAGTTTGTTAAGGGCCCTGATTTTCCCACCGGCGGCATCGTTATGGGCAGAAGCGGAATTCGAGCCGCTTATGCAACCGGCAGAGGAAAGATAATCCTTCGTTCCCGTGCCGAGATTGAGGAAGAAAAGAACGGAAAATTTAAAATCGTTGTCACCGAAATTCCTTATCAGGTCAATAAAGCAAGGCTTATTATGTCCATTGCTGAGCTTATTAAATCCAAGCGCATTGAGGGCATTTCCGACCTTAGAGACGAATCGGATAGAGACGGACTGCGTGTTGTTATCGAAATCAAAAGAGAAGCCAATCCGCAGGTGGTTTTAAATCAGCTGTATTCGTACACCCAGATGCAGATAACCTTTGGTGCAATAATGCTTGCTATTTGTGACGGGCAGCCTAAGGTTCTCTCGCTGAAAGAGATGATGAACGAATATATCAAGTTCCAAAAAGAGGTTATCACCCGCAGGACCAGGTTTGACCTTAGAAAAGCGCAGGAGCGTGCCCACATTTTAGAGGGTTATGTTATTGCGCAGGATAATATCGACGAGGTCGTTTCCATTTTGCGCCGCAGCAAGAGTATTCCCGAGGGTAAAGAGGCTTTGATGGAGCGCTTTGCGCTTACCGATGTTCAGGCTACCGCTATTGTGCAGATGCAGCTGGGCAGACTTACCGGTATGGAGCGCAATAAGATACTGGAGGAGCTGGAGGCTCTGCGCGTTCGCATCGGTGAATTGCAGGCTATTCTTAATGATGAAACGCTTGTGTTTAACATCATTAAAGAGGAATTGACCGAGATTTCCAAAAAGTATGCCGATGAGAGACGCACTGCTATCGAGAATGTCAGCGGTGAGGTCGATATTGAGGATCTTATTCCTGAGGAAAACAGTGTTGTCACCCTTACCCACTTTGGCTATATTAAGAGAATTGCCGCCGATACATATAGAACACAAGGCAGAAGCGGCCGCGGTGTTTCAGGCATGACCCGCAAGGAGGACGATTTTGTTGAGGAAATGTTTGTTGCCTCATCACACGATTATGTCCTGTTTGTCACCGAGAGCGGAAAAATGTTCCGTTTGCGCTGTTTTGAAATTCCCGAAAGCAGCCGAACTGCTAAGGGCACGAATATTGTAAATCTTTTGCCTATCGAGAGCGGCGAAAAGATTGCCGCTATGATCCATCTTAAGGACCTTGACGATGAGGAAAAATATCTCGTTATGGCAACTGAACGCGGTCTGGTTAAGAGAACAAAGCTTACCCAGTATCGAAATATCCGCAAAAATGGATTGATTGCAATTAATCTGCGCGAGGGCGACAGGCTTTGCGCCGTGCGCCTTACCGATGGAAGCAACTCCCTTATGCTTGCAACAAGAAAGGGTAAAGCCGTTCGGTTTATGGAGAGCGATGTCAGAGCAATGTCGAGAACTGCCACAGGCGTTCGCGGTATTCGCCTTAAGGGTGATGACAGCGTTGTTGCTTTCGCGGTTATTAAGGATGATGAATATATCGTCACTATTACAGATAAGGGCTTTGGCAAAAAGTGCGATAGTGAGCAGTATCGTATTCAAAGCCGCGGCGGTAGCGGAACCATAAATTACCGTTGTGATGAAAAACGCGGTGAGGTTTGCTCGGTCGCATCGGTGCGTGATGAAGATGACCTTATGCTCATTTCGGATAACGGCGTTATTATAAGAATTCGCCTTTCCGATGTCCACCCCTCTTCGAGAAACACCTTAGGTGTGCGTGTAATGCGCGTTGATGAGGGCTGTAAGGTCGCAGCTTTCTCGGCAGTCGAGCATGATGACGAGGCGCAGGTCGAAGAGGTGGAGCAGCTTTCCGAGGAGGAGCGCAGAGCACAGGAGTTAGAGGCACAAGGCGCAGATGAAATGGCAGCTGCCGAACCGGAAGAGCCTGATACCGAGGACGAGGAAACCCAAGAATAAGCCTTTTTTATAAAAACAAATTGTATAATTTATGATAAGAAATACAATAAGTAAAAAAAGCTGCCGTTGGCAGCTTTTTTAATTTTATACTCTTTTTGTGGGCCGTCAAGGATGCCACTCCCTAGAATTTTAAAAATAAATTGTCTTTTCTCAAAACTTTTACTGTTTGGAGCAAGACCCTTGAAATAGAAGAAAGGTTATGGTAAAATTTCAGTATAAAAAGGAAAAGGAGTTTTTTATGGATCATAAGATAAAAAATAATATAATATTTTTATTAAGTCTTTTACTCATCATTTCAATTGTTCTGAATATTTTTTTGGGCAGTAAAAAGAATCCTGTAATTCAGAAATACATTGCAAATAATATTATAGAAATTTTCACATGTACAGGAGGCATAGAAGAAAGTTTACAAGCCTTAGTTGATGGCACAAATATACGTTCAGAAGAGCAATCGTTGATTGTGGTTAGTGATAAGTTTGATAAATTAGCTTCTTTATGTCATTCAAATCGTTATATTTTTGCTGATGCGAGCTCGGATTTTTCATATATTGGCTCAACCTTTATAGGTTACGCAGCTACGAGGAATTTTGTAACGGTAGGAATTTATGACGATTTAACGATTACAGAAAATGAACGAAAATATTTTAGTGAACTAATTAAATTGATTAACAAATTAGAGGAAAATGTTAGTATTTCTAATGTAAAATATGATATAGATGCGCTGAATTCCAATTTGGAATATATTCACGAACAACTGTATGATACGAATAATTCACCTTTTTTGTTAATTAAAGAAAAATGAGTAGTAATGTAGTTTAAGTGCACTTTTTATACAAAGGAAGGAATATTAAAAAACTCCTGTTTATCATTGTTTATACTGCAAATAACGGTCGAATTTTTCGGCCGTTATTTTTTTTGATAGCGTTAACCGCTTTTTAAAAATCTCCTTAATATTTTATCTAAAAAATTAAGAAATTTCCCCCTTTTTAAACAACGGGGGCATTTTATGTCACTACAGGCTTTACATTCAGCTTTTGAAAACTCTAATGTGCAACACATAAAATAATCACATTCATCACAGCAACATTCTATTAAACTGCCGTTTGTGCTATAATGCTTTCCATTTCCGAGGCAATCTTTGCCCAAGTTTCCCGGAGTAAGTTCGATACCGGTTATATCAATAATCATTTCTACACCTCCATAGACTATTACATTATATAATGTAATAGTCTATATGTAAAGAGGAAAAATAAGATACTATCTAATTAAAAAATCAGATATGGAGAGGTATCTTATGATAAGATTAATGGCACTGGAACTTTTAGAGAAAAAAGGCAAGAGCAAATATTGGTTATTTAAACAGCTTGGTATGAGTTATCAGAATTTTAATAAAATGATAAATAATGAAACGAGATCCATTCAATATGAAAATATTGAAACCCTGTGTTTGCTTTTGGAGTGTACGCCGAACGAGCTTTTAAAAATAACAACAAAAGAATAAATAATGCGCAAAACTTTTGTCCTTTAAGGCGGATTTTACTTGATAATAAAGGAAAAATGTGTTAAACTTATAGCAATATAAACGCTTGTGGAGGAATTTAAGGTGCTGGATATTAAATTCGTGAGGGAAAACCCCGAAATTGTAAAGGAAAACATTAAAAAGAAATTTAAGGAAGCAAAGCTTGCGTTAGTTGACGAGGTTATCGCGCTGGACGAGCAGAAAAGAGCCGCTATCAGCGAGGCGAGTGACCTGCGTGCCAACCGCAATAAGATAAGCCGCGAAATCGGCGTTTTGATGGGCAAGGGCGAGAAAGAAAAGGCTATGGAAATGCGCGCGCTTGTAAATGAGCAGGCGCAGAGACTTGCCGAGCTTGAAAAACTCGAGAGCGAGCTTGAAACCAAAGTTCGCGATATTATGATGAAAATTCCGAATATCATAGACCCCTCGGTTCCTATCGGAAAAAACGATGAGGAAAATGTTGAGGTGGAGCAGTTTGGCGAAAAGGCTGTTCCCTCCTTTGAAATCCCCTATCACACCGATATTATGGCGCGTTTTTCGGGCATTGATAAAGAGGCAGCAGGCCGAGTTGCAGGCGAGGGATTTTATTATCTTATGGGAGATATTGCAAGGCTTCACAGCGCGGTTCTCTCCTATGCCCGCGATTTTATGATAGAGAAGGGCTTTGTTTATTGTATTCCCCCGTTTATGATTCGCAGTAATGTTGTAACAGGCGTTATGAGCTTTGAGGAAATGGACGCTATGATGTATAAGATCGAGGGCGAGGACCTGTATCTTATCGGCACCAGCGAACACTCCATGATCGGCAAATTTATTGACACCATCACCCCCGAATCTTCCCTGCCCTTAACCCTTACCAGTTATTCCCCCTGCTTTAGAAAGGAAAAGGGTGCGCACGGCATTGAGGAGCGCGGTATTTATCGTATCCATCAGTTTGAAAAACAGGAGATGATCGTTATTTGTAAACCTGAGGAAAGCATGGACTGGTTTCATAAAATGTGGAGCTACAGTGTACAGCTTTTCCGTTCGCTTGATGTTCCTGTCCGCACACTGGAGTGCTGCTCGGGCGATCTTGCCGATCTAAAGGTGAAATCCTATGATGTTGAGGCATGGAGCCCCAAACAGCAGAAATATTTTGAGGTTTGCTCCTGCTCCAATCTTGGGGACGCACAGGCACGCCGCCTCGGCATCAAAATCAAGGGTGAGGATGGCAAGAAATATCTCGCGCACACCTTAAACAATACCGTTGTTGCCCCGCCGAGAATGCTTATCGCATTCCTTGAAAACAATCTGGAGTTTGATGGCGAGAAATACAGCATTCGTATTCCGGAGGCTCTGCGCCCCTATATGGGCGGCAAAGCTGTTATTGAAGAAAAATAATCAAAAGGCTTTGGCTTATAAAAAAACAGAGAAGGCTCAAATTAAAACCTTGAGCCTTCTCTTTTTGTATAAAGAAAGGATTGAAACAATGATATTTTTTAGTTACTTGGCTTAAAATTATCGAATACCGTAATTTTCAATCACATAGTCCATATCCTTGTCGCCCCTGCCCGAAAGGTTAATAAGGACAGAGCCGTGGTCCATGGTTTTTGCAAGCTTCATTGCATAGGCAACCGCATGAGAGCTCTCAATAGCGGGAATGATGCCTTCAAGACGGGCGAGCTTAAAGAAAGCATCGATGGTCTCCTCGTCATCAATAACATCATATTTCACTCTGCCGATCTCCTGTAAGAACGCATGCTCAGGTCCTGAAGAGGGATAGTCAAGTCCGCTTGCGACCGAATAAACGGGAGCAGGCTCTCCGTTTTGGTCTTTGAGCATGATGCTGTTAAATCCATGCATAATACCTTCGGTTCCGTACTTAAGGCTGGCGGCATGGTCACCGAGCTTGGGACCGCGGCCCAAAGGCTCAATTCCGTAAATATCAACAGGGTCATTTAAAAATCCCGCAAAAAGACCTGCCGCATTACTTCCGCCGCCGACACAGGCAACGATGGCACTGGGAAGATGCCCTGTCATATCAATAAATTGTTCCCTGGCCTCTATGCCGACAACGCTTTGGAAATCGCGCACCATCATGGGAAAAGGATGAGGGCCCAAAACAGAGCCGATGCAGTAAATGGCATCGTTATATTCCTTGCTGTACGCATCAAAAGCAGCGTCAACGGCTTCTTTCAGCGTTTGAAGTCCGTGCGTTACTTCAACAACATTTGCACCGAGAATTTTCATGCGTGCCACATTAGGAGCCTGCTTTTTAATATCAACCGTTCCCATGTAAATGTCACATTCAAGACCAAAGTAAGCCGCGGCGGTAGCAAGTGCAACACCATGCTGTCCCGCACCGGTTTCGGCAATAACCTTTTTCTTGCCCATATATTTTGCAAGCAAGGCTTCACCCATGCAGTGATTTAATTTATGCGCGCCCGAATGGTTTAAGTCCTCGCGCTTTGCATAGAGCTGAACCTTGCCGCCGAGTGCATCCGAAAGTCTTTCAAGATGGGAAACCGGGGTGGGTCTGCCCTGAAATTCTTTTCTTATTCTGCGAAGCTCGGCTATAAACTTTCTGGACTGGCAGATAGAATAATAAGCCTCGGTTATCTCTGCCATAGCCGCCTTTAATTTGTCGTCGATATAAACACCGCCGTATTTGCCGAAATATCCGTTCTTATCAGGGTAATTGCTAAAATAGGTATCAAAATCAATTCCGTTTACTTTCATTTTTTTATCTCCTTATCAATTAAATAGTCTATAAAATCAGCAACTGCTCCTTGGGCAGCACTTTTTGTGTGGTAGTTACATGCCGCCTTCACTTCATCGGGTGAGGTGCAGGGACAAGCTGAAATATCTGCTTGTTTAAGCATCTGTAAGTCATTAAAATAATCTCCTATCGCAAAAAAGCCGCCTTTTTTAATATTAAGAATTTTACAAAGCTCGAATAGGGTGCTTGCTTTGTTAACTCCCTTGGGCAGAATTTCCCGGTAGGTGCGATTTTTCCCGTATATTAATGCATTTGTCGGAACACACACAGCGTCGGTGTCCCACTTTTCAAAAAATGCATCAATTTCTTTGAGTTTGTCAGGATTTTCACAGGTAAAGAGTGCCTTGTTCCAGCCTTCTCCCCACACCTCTCGGGGTGTGGTGGGTGCACCGCAAAGCCCTTCGTAAGACTGATGGTCGCGAACTTCGCGATTGTCTTTTAAAATAAAGGTGCGGTGTGCACTGTGTATCTCAACGCCGATTTCATCAAAACGCGCACAAGCTTCAAAAACCGCGCGCTTGGCACTGTCGGGAATGGTTTTTTGCCCGAGGACCTTATCGGTTGAATAATCATATATCATGCAGCCGTTAGCAACCACTGAAGCCCCGATATATTGTTTGAGCTTTTCAAGAACAGCCCCCACCGCTCCGACACTTCTGCCTGTTGCAAGAGCAAAGGTTCCTCCGAGCTTTGCAAACTCGGCTATTTTTTCAATGTTTTGTTTTGGAAGAATGTCTCCTGCAATAAGCGTCCCGTCCACATCGCAGGCAAGAATACAATTTTTAAAATCGCGCATGTAAAGCCTCCTGAAAAACAAAAAACCTGCCCCATAACTATGGGACAGGAGTAAAACCTGCGGTACCACCCAAATTGATGAAAAATCATCCGCTCAGCCTCATACAAAATATGAGCCGCACTGTAACGGGTGCGCCCCGTCGGCTGCTACTTGCTAAAAAGCTTTCGGCCGCCCTCATAGGCCCATTCGCCCTATCTTTCACTACTGCCATCCCACCGCCGACAGCTCTCTTTAAGGTTCCGATAAGGTTACTCTTCCTAATCACAGGTTTCTCTATGTTAGTATATTATCACGCGCCCCTTTATTTGTCAAGAACTTTATTGACAAAGAAGGGTAAAATTGGTATGATATTAAGGAATATAATGTTGCAACTTTAAGGAGTGAAATAGATTGCTGGAGATTAAAAATATATCCTTTAAAGCTGAAGATGGAAAGGATATCGTTAAAGATGTCAGCTTTACCGTTCCCAAGGGCCAGATAGTTGCCGTAACAGGTCCAAACGGCGGCGGAAAGAGCACCATTGCAAAGCTTATTTCAGGAATTTATACAGCCAGTGAGGGTCAAATTCTTTTAGACGGAAAGGATATAACCTCTCTTGATATAACAGAGCGCGCAAAGGCGGGCATCGGATATGGCTTTCAGCGTCCCGTATGCTTTAAAGGCTTTCGTGTTCGCGATATGCTGAATATCGCAGCGGGAGAAGAGCTTTCGTCGGACAAGCTTATGGAGCTTCTTTCAACTGTCGGGCTTTGTATGTGCGATTATGTTGACAGAGAAATAAACAATAACCTCTCGGGCGGAGAGCAAAAGCGCATTGAGATTGCCGGTGTTCTTGCAAGAAATATGGCATATAATGTTTTTGATGAGCCTGAGGCGGGCATTGATATCTGGAGCTTTCAAAAGCTTATCAGCGTTTTTGAAACATTAAGAAGGCGCGGCGATGCAGGCCAGCTTATCATCTCGCATCAGCGCGGAATTTTGGATATCGCCGATAAAATTATTGTGGTTTGCGGCGGAAAGATAATCAAAGAGGGAGCTCCCGAGGCCATTATGCCAACCCTTTTTGATGCAAATTCGGCGGCTTGCCCCGTAGGAAAGAGGTGCCAAAGTGAATAAATTTACAGAGTCTCTGCTTTCCAAAATAGGCTGGAAGGACAGTGCATTTTCAGGTGCATTCAGCATCAGGGAAAACGGTGCTTGTGCTGCCGTTCAGTCTACCGAAAATATTCGTATCGACCGCAAGGAGGACGGTTCGGGTATTGAAATCCATATCAAAGAAAACACCTTTGATGAATCGGTCTTTATTCCCGCCTGTGTTACCAAATCGGGCGTGCATGATATTGTTACCAATGATTTTTATATCGGCGAAGGTGCCAATGTTACGATTATTGCGGGCTGCGGCGTTCACTCTGAGGAGGGCGAGGCCCTGCACAATGGAATACATCGCTTTTTTGTCGGCAGAAATGCTAAGGTGACGTATAAGGAAAAGCATATCGGAACGGGTGAGGCAACAGGGAAAAAAATCAACACCCAGAGCGAGTTTGTGCTTGCTGAGGGCGCAAGCGCGCATGTTGACTCCGAGCAGCTCGGCGGTGTGGACGATGCGCTGCGAGACACGGTTGCTACCGTGGGAAAAGACGCGGTGTTCACCGTTCGCGAGAGGCTTCTTACAAATGGGGATAATCATGTTGACACTAACTTCACCGTTTATTTAAACGGCGAAAATTCCAAAACCGATGTGGTTTCCCGCTCGGTTGCAAGGGGAAATTCCTCGCAGAAATATATTTCTCGCATTGAGGGCAACGCACAAAGCACAGGACACACCGAGTGTGACGCAATACTTGCCGAAAACGGCAAGGTGGACGCGGCTCCCTGCCTCGCCGCCAACTGTGCCGATGCCGAGCTTATTCATGAGGCTGCCATCGGAAAAATTGCAGGCGAGCAGCTTTTAAAGCTCTGCTCGCTTGGGCTTACAAGAGAAGAGGCCGAGCAAAAAATTATTGAGGGATTTCTTAAATAGCATCTGAGAGGAGAATATAAAATGGATTCAAACACATTACAGATTTTGATAGCAATGGTCGTTTATATGGCGGCTGTTATTCTGATCGGCGTTTTTTATGCCAAAAAGGCAAACAAAGATAGTGAGGCGTTTTTCCTCGGCGGCAGATCGCTGGGTCCTTGGTTTACCGCCATGAGCGCAGAGGCATCGGATATGAGCGGCTGGCTTCTTATGGGGCTTCCCGGCGTTGCCTATTGGTGTGGCCTTGCTGATGCGGCATGGGTTGCCATCGGCCTTGCCGCAGGAACATATTTAAACTGGCTTATAACCTCAAAGCGCCTTAGGAGATATAGCATTAAGGCAAACAATTCGATAACTCTTCCTGAGTTTTTCTCAAACCGCTTTAAAGAGAAAAAGCCTGTTATCCTTATGGTTTCGGCCCTCTTTATTCTGGTTTTCTTTACAGTTTATGCATCGAGCTGCCTTGTTACCTGCGGAAAGCTGTTTTCGGCCCTTTTTGGAACTCCGTATATTACAATGATGCTTATAGGCGCCCTCTTTGTTCTTGTTTATACAATTCTGGGCGGATTTCTTGCTGAAAGCGCATCAGATTTTATGCAGGCAATAGTTATGGTCAGCGCACTTATTATTATTGTTGTTATCGGCGTTTTAAAAGCTGGTGGAATCGGAGCAGTTTTTGAAAATGCAAAGAGTATCCCCGGTTTCCTCGAGTTTTTCTCAATGGCAACTCCCACCGTTGATGCAAACGGCACACAGCTTGCTCTCGGCTCAAAGGCTGTTTTTGGAGAGGCGAGCAATTATAGCTTTCTTACAATTTGCTCCTCGCTTGCCTGGGGTCTTGGCTATTTCGGAATGCCTCAGGTTCTCCTGAGATTTATGGCAATCAGAAAAGAAAGCGAGCTTAAGTCCTCCAGAAGAATAGCTATGGTATGGGTTGTTGTTTCTCTAACAGTTGCTGTGTTTATTGGCATTATAGGCAGACAGCTTTTCCCAACAGAGCTTTTAACAAAGGCTTCTTCGGAAAATATCTTTATAACCCTTTCAACAAGCTTCCTGCCTCCCATTTTTGCAGGCTTTGTTATGGCGGGAATCCTTGCCGCAACAATAAGCTCCTCGGATTCTTATCTGCTTATTGCCGCTTCGGCTTTTGCTAAAAATATATATCAGGGAGCCCTTAAAAAGAAAGCGAGCGACAAAGAGGTTATGATAATGTCCAGAATAACTCTTCTTGTTATTACTGCGATTGCAATCATTATTGCCCTTGATGAAAAGAGCATTATTTTCAGCATCGTTTCGTTTGCCTGGGCGGGCTTTGGCGCAACCTTTGGCCCGATTATGCTATTCTCTCTTTTCTATAAGAGAACAACCAAGCAGGGCGCTATTGCCGGTATGATTAGCGGCGGCGTTATGGTTTTTGTTTGGAAACTCGTTATCAGCAAGCTCGGCGGAGTTTTCGCAATTTATGAGCTGCTTCCCGCGTTTATAATCTCATCGGCGGTTATTCTTTTAGTAAGCCTTGCTACAAAGGCTCCCGATAAGGAGATTACCGATGTTTTTGATGAGGTTGCTACACAGGCAAATGCTGATTAAAAGGTCCGGTTTTAAGGCGGGCAGGCAGAAAAAACCTGCCCGCGCCATCTTTAAATTACAAATTTAAAGGATAAAAAGGTATAAAAACAGGTTTTTTTCATATAATATATGGTAGCTGCGAAATTTTTTTAAAAAATTGAAAAAAACTATTGACATCGCAGAAGGTGTGTGTTAAAATGTAATTCGCCGCTTGAAAAGGCGGCGATGTATGGGAGCATAGCTCAGCTGGGAGAGCATCTGCCTTACAAGCAGAGGGTCACAGGTTCGAGCCCTGTTGTTCCCACCATATATGGCCCGGTAGTTCAGCTGGTTAGAACGCTAGCCTGTCACGCTAGAGGTCGTGGGTTCGAGCCCCATCCGGGTCGCCATTTGGGGCGCAAAACAGTCGTTGCTCTCTGAAATGTGCCTCTGTAGCTCAGTCGCTAGAGCATGGGACTGAAAATCCCCGTGCCGATGGTTCGATTCCGTCCGGAGGCACCAACAATTGCGGGTTTAGCTCATCTGGTAGAGCGCCACCTTGCCTAGGTGGAGGTAGCGAGTTCGAGCCTCGTAACCCGCTCCACAAGGAAAGGACGCTTAAAGGATCCTCTTTTAAGCGTCTTTTTATCAAAACATAATAATCGGCGCCATAGCCAAGCGGTAAGGCAGAGGCCTGCAAAGCCTTTACCCCCGGTCCGAATCCGGGTGGCGCCTCCAAAGCCCCAAGGACGATAAGTTCTTGGGGCTTACTTCTTACCTATTACCTCTTCACTCTTACCTCAAAAAGTCCTTAGGGCTTTGGTAAGTAATAAGTAAGAAGTAAGAGGTAATAAGTTTTTTTGCAAGGCTTTGCCCTGCTCTTTTTATTATATAGTGGTATAATTGCATTATGAAAGGTGATAATTTTATGGCTGATAGTCCGTTAATTATAAAATCAAAAGAGTTTGCTTTGCAGATAATTAAAGTTTGCAATTATGTAAAACAAACTAAAAAAGAAAGCGTACTTACAAACCAACTTATTCGAAGTGGAACGAGTGTGGGTGCAAATATACGCGAGGCATTTTACGGACACGGCACGGCTGATTTTATTGCAAAACTTCAAATTGCGCTTAAAGAATGTTCTGAAAGTGAGTATTGGTTAGAGCTCTTAATCGAAAGCGGTTATTACGATAATAATGATATTTTAGATAAGTGCATAGAAGTTAAGAAGTTACTAATTACTTCAATAAATACCGCAAAAAACAAGCTTAATAAATAATACTCAAGGCGGTGATGGTATGGAAATGATATTTGAGATATTTTTTGAAGTGTATTTTGAATTGATGATGCTTATTGTTCCTGCAGAAAAAGCGACATTAATCAAATATAAATTGTTATCTTTTTTCTTTGCTCTAATTGTTTTGGTTGGTTGCTTGGTTCTTTTTGGATGGGGAATACTAATTGTTGATAGCGGAAATAAACTAGGGTGGTTTGCTGTTTTGACTGCAATAATTATTTCTGTTACGCAAATTGTTGTAGGATTTATTTTATATATCAAAAGAAATTCCAAATAAATCCTCGGTTTTCACCCAGTTTTTTTCGTGCAAGAGAGACAAACGAAAATCCGTTCACGAAAGTGGACGGATTTATGTTTGTATTATTCACTATTCATTTTTCATCATTCATTATTCATTACAGAAAACGGATTTTCGAATAAAAAATGAATATTGAAGCCGCTTGCGCTGATGAATTAAATATTGCGGCATCGCCGCTTTTATGCTATACTACACTCAAGGCGGTGATTA
>JAZQMT010000003.1:0-14025 GCA_045543635.1 Oscillospiraceae bacterium
GCGCTGACGGGTGGCGTGGATGCCAAGACGCTGTCCCGAATCCTCGGGCACACCAACGCCAGCTTCACGCTGGACACCTACACCCACGTGACCACCGATATGCAAAAGCGAGCGTCGGGCATCGTCGGTGGATTCATGGAAGACCTCATCATAAAGGAGTGATAAAATGGCAAAACGCAGACAAAACGGAAAAGGAACTTTACGTCAACGCAAGGACGGACGGTGGGAAGGCCGAGTGGTGGTCGGTTACGATGACAAAGGATTACCGATCACCAAAAACGTCCTCGCGCATACCAAGACCGAGTGTGCCGAGAAGCTTGAAAAGCTGAAAGAGGAATACCGACCGCCCAGCACGCGGTGCAAGCCGGATATGCTGTTCGGCGATTGGATGGAGTTCTGGTACGAAAACTACTCCAAGCCTGCCATCCGACCGCTGACTCAGCGAAACTACGAAAACCGAATCTACGACCACATCATCCCCGACATCGGTAAGATACCGCTGAACAAACTGACGCAGAACGATCTGCAACAGTTCTACGCTCGGCTGAAGCGGAACGGACGAAAGCAGTACGTCGAGAAATACGGAACGGGACTGTCCGACCGCATGGTGCGCGCTTGCCACGCAAGCTGTCGCATGGCATTGGAAAAAGCGGTGGCCGAAGGGCTGATACGAGTCAATCCCGCCATCGGCTGTAAACTGCCGCCCAAGAAAGCACGGGAGATGCAGGTACTGACCAGGGACGAGCTACAGCGATTCCTCGCCCAGGCCAAAGAGGACGGATACTACGAGCTGTTCCTTTTAGAACTCGGTACGGGAATGCGCCGAGGGGAGCTGATGGGACTGCAATGGGACGACCTCAACTTTCAAACGGGCGAGCTCCAAATCGTCCGCCAGGCGTGTGCGGTGAACGGCAAGATCGAGATCTCCGTGCCGAAAACGAAATCGTCGGTGCGCACCATCGTGCTTCCGCCCTCCCTTGCGGCGGTGCTGAAGGAGTATAAGAAAACGGTGGATTCCAGATGGATGTTCCCGTCACCGCAAAATCCCGACGTACCGAGGTATCCCACGTCCGTCGGCGATATCCTGTCGATCCTACTCAAGCGAGCGGGCTGCAAACACGTGCGGTTCCACGACTTGCGCCATACCTTCGCAACCATGGCACTGGAAAACGGCATGGACGTGAAAACGCTGTCGGCAACCATAGGCCACGTGTCGGCCGCAACGACGCTGGATATCTACAGCCACATGACTGACACCATGCAGATGCAGGCGGCGGTGAGCATTGACCGCAAAATCGGCGGCACAAACGCACAGATGCCTGCGGTAGAGCAAACACCCGAGGAGACGGCAAAACCGCCCGTAAACGCCCCGTGTGCGCCCACAGAGCCCCATCCTGAACCAGTCCCGAGAAAGATACGCAAATCCGGCACGGGATGCCTGTATCAGGTCAATGACAACCTGTGGGAAGGCAGCTTCTTCCCAAGACTGCCTGGCGGCAAACGCAAGAAATTCAACGTCTACGCCGAAACGAAAGAACAGTGCGAAATCAAACTCGCCGAGATGATCGAAAGAGTAAAAGCGGAGATTGCGGAAGAAAAGGTGAAACTAAAAGAGGGCGACTCGTAAGAGCCGCCCTCAAAATTGGTTTGCAGTAAACAAAGAACTAATCGACTTGTTTAATCAAAGCGTTTTTTATAATCAGTTTGATTGCTTGATTAGCAAATATATTATTCCGTTCTTTTTCTGTTGGTGTGTGAGATGAACATGCACTTAAAACTACTAAGTCTTCTGGTTGATCCGGATTCATTCCAGTCAGTTGAAACAGTAAGTTTGACTTATTGCTAAGTTCGTTGTCCCTTATTTTTTCATCTAATACAAACATTCTGAATTTACAACCGCGTGCATGCCTTTGCCAAACATGTCGGAAATCACAAAACATTAATTGATCTATTGAACTTGTGTATACAATTATTGCAGTGATTTTTTTATATGCTTCAGCAGAAATAGGGTTTTTGAATGGTAGTGTTGTACCTATCTCTGGATGTGTTAAAAGACCATTATATTTATTAGTTAACAATGACCAAGCTTCGAGAAACGCATTGGATGGAAAATCACAGTATGCCCAATTGATGTATAATAAATTATATTCATTTTCTTTTGGATAATCAAATTTTTTCGTTGCACTGTTAATAAAGTCAACCAGTTTAGTTACTCGGGGTGATATGAACTCAACATTATTATCTTCACACAATTGAGGCACTACTTTCCTTCCTTGGGGCGACAACAAAACGGTTGGTATCAAAAGGTTTTCTTTATGAGAATTCAATCGTGGAAACTCAGGGGTTTTAACCTCGATATTTGCTTTTACCTTTATTGGAACATCTGAATCCTTATTGCGTATTTCTCCTATAAAATATGCTTCAGGATTAGCCCCATTTGAATCCACAGGCGGCTCATATTTAATTTCTTTCCAACCAAATCCACGATGGAAGAATGTTAATATTTCAATCTCCGAAAAAGCTTGAAAAAATACATCTTCATCATAGTTTTCCTTGCCGGCGGAGAGTTGATCCATGATGAATTTTTTGGTTTCGTTTTCTCCAAACATTGATGACATTCCAGCAAGCTTAGTAGATAAATTTGTGCAAAAATTCACACTGAATGTTTCATAATCAACAGTTCCGTCTTTAGTTATTGCACTGTAATATGCGTTGTTATTATTGTTTAGGAACTGTTCGTTCCATGCAAATTCATTCAAGCGACCTTCTAGTGCCATGATTAGAAAATGGTCATTTGAATATTCGTCTAACCAACCTTCTTGCCATATTCTTTTTAAAAAAGAACAAATTATATTATCAAATTTAGCTGGAAAAGGCGTTTCACTTCTAAGCATATTTAACGATCTCCTTTAAACAATAAAGGCTTCTTGTAGCAAAGCAAGAAGCCTTGGTCCGAGTGACAGGGATCGAACCTGCGGCCTGATGGTCCCAAACCACCCGCGCTCCCAGCTGCGCCACACCCGGATATCTATTCAATTTTTCTGCTTTTTGCGTGGAAGTGGGACAAACTGTGGTCAAACGCAAATTCCACGCATTTTTGAGTTTTCTTAAAGTACCGAAAACGCCGATGTTTCAAGGCTTTTCGGGACTTTTGCTTTTTCACGGTTATAACTGCTAGGCACGCTCCCAAACCACCCGCGCTACCAACTGCGCCACACCTCGTTATTTGGTTTTTATTATAAAATCAGAATTAGAAGTTTGTGCGCTTGCAGTGCCTAAAAAGCGGCAACGCTTTCGCCTACCGTGTTTTTGATTGCGGCACCTTAACAATGCTCGATTTCAGGGGACAACACGCTGTCTAATTATTATAATACAGGTTACAGAAGATGTCAAGCCGAAGGAAAGATTTAGTCCCAGCCAAAGCGCGGCTTAAAACATATTTTTTGAAAATAAAGCATTGATTAGCTAAATGCGTTATCAAAACGCCTGCCCAAGCGGGCAGGCGTTTTTTGCTTTTTCTTTTTGGAAATTAATACATGCCCATACCAGGGTTGGGGGCAGGAGCAGGCATCGGGTTTTCCTCTTTTTTATCGGCAACAAGGGACTCGGTAGTGAGAACCATTGAAGCGACCGATGCAGCATTCTGCAGTGCGCTGCGAGTGACCTTTGTGGGGTCAACAATACCGCTTGTGATCATATCACAATAGGTTTCGGTAGCGGCGTCAAATCCATAACCAACCTTGCGGGAACGGCGAATCTTATCGATGATGACAGAGCCCTCAAGGCCTGCGTTTGCAGCGATCTGACGAATGGGCTCCTCAAGCGCACGAAGCACGATCTTGACACCTGTTTTAATATCTCCATCTCTAGAAGCAACCAGCTTCTCAACGGCGGGGATAGCATTTAAGAGAGCAGTTCCGCCGCCTGCAACGATACCTTCCTCAACGGCGGCACGGGTTGCAGACAGGGCATCCTCAATACGGAGCTTTTTCTCTTTCATTTCAATTTCGGTTGCAGCACCGACCTTGATAACAGCAACACCTCCGGCAAGCTTTGCAAGGCGTTCCTGCAGCTTTTCACGATCATAATCCGAGGTGGTGGTTGCAATTTGATTGCGGATTTGACCAACACGAGCTTTTATAGCCTCGCTGTCACCTGCGCCATCAACAATAATTGTGTTTTCTTTCTGCACCTTGACCTGACGGGCACGACCAAGCATGTCAACGCCGGCATCCTTAAGCTCAAAGCCAAGCTCGCTGCTGATGACCTGACCGCCGGTGAGAACAGCAATATCCTGAAGCATTTCCTTGCGGCGATCGCCAAATCCGGGAGCCTTTACTGCTACACAAGTAAATGTGCCGCGCAGACGGTTTACAATAAGGGTAGAAAGTGCTTCGCCCTCGACATCCTCGGCAATAATAACCAGTTTTTTGCCGGCATTAACAATTTGCTCGAGAAGCGGGAGAATATCCTGAATAACAGAAATCTTTTTATCGGTGATAAGAATGTATGCATCGTCTATAACAGCTTCCATCTTATCGGTGTCGGTTACCATATAGGGAGTAATATAACCGCGGTCAAACTGCATACCTTCAACAATTTCGCTATAGGTGGTAGCAGTTTTGGACTCCTCGACAGTGATAACACCATCTGCAGAAACTTTATCCATAGCCTCAGCAATAAGAGCACCGATGGTTTCATCGGCAGCCGAGATGGTTCCGACTCTGGCAATATCATCTGAGCCCGAAACCTTTCTGGAATTCTCAACAATAGCATTGACTGCAACTTCAACTGCCTGCTGCATACCCCTTTTAATATCCATGGGGTTTGCACCTGCTTCAACATTCTTCATGCCCTCGCGCACCAAAGCCTGTGCAAGCAGGGTTGCGGTGGTAGTTCCGTCACCTGCGGCATCATTCGTCTTTGTAGCGACTTCTTTAATGAGCTGAGCGCCCATATTTTCGAAAGCATCATCCAGCTCGATGTCCTTTGCAATGGTTACGCCATCATTGGTGATAAGGGGCGCGCCGAATTTTCTCTCCAATACAACATTTCTTCCCTTGGGGCCAAGGGTGATCTTAACGGTATTGGCAAGCTGGTCAATACCCGACTGCAGAGCCTTGCGGGCATCTACGCCATAAATAAGTTCTTTTGCCATGATTTATTCCTCCAGTAGTTATTTATTCAACGATTGCGAGAATATCATCCTGACGGACGATCTTATACTCTACACCATCGACCTTGACCTCAGTTCCGGAATATTTGCCGGTGAGAACTCTATCGCCCACCTTAAGGGTCATTTTCACTTCTTTGCCTTCAACAATTCCGCCCGGTCCGACAGCAATAACTTCGGCAATCTGGGGTTTTTCCTGTGCACCTGCGGTTAAGATAATGCCGCTTTTGGTGGTCTCCTCAGCTTCAACGGTTTTGATGACGACTCTGTCTGAAAGGGGTTTAATGGTCATCTTTATTTCCTCCTTTATTAATTTACAAATCGGTTAGCACTCGCTCTTTCAGAGTGCTAAACCTATTGTAATACAAATACAGAAAAAATCAAGGGGTTTCGGTAATATTTTTAAAAAAAGTTAACAAATTATACCAATTATAAATCGCCTTATTTCGACAGCTATGCGCTATGACTATTTGACAAACGGGGCACATAATAGTAAAATAAAGAAAAGGGAAGGAGGCGGCAGTGTGACACGTATAGTAAGCTTTATAAAACGGCACCCTGTCTCTATTTTATTTACCTGCCTTACAATTTGTATTATGGAGCGCATTTTTGCATTTTCTGCACAAAACGGAACGGCTTCGTCGCAGGTTTCCTCAGGTGTTTCGAATTTTATTGCAGAGCTCCTGATAAGCGGTTTTTCCGATTTTTCTGATGCTCAAAAGTTTATGCAGGTTAACGCTCTGGTCCCCTTCATTCGAAAGCTTGCCCATCTTTTCATTTTTGCAGCACTTGGTTTTTTCTCTCTGCTCTCTCCCCTCTTTTTTTTCAAAGAGAACAAAAAAGCAGTCCCCCGGCTTAAGGTCCTTTTGGGCGTTTTGCTCTTTTGCCTTGCCTATGCCGCCACAGACGAAATACATCAGCTGTTTGTGCCGGACCGCAGCGCTTCTTTTTTAGATGTTTTGATAGATTTTTCGGGTTCAATTATCGGTATGGCATTTGCCGCACTGATTTTCGGGATATTTTTCAAAATTCGAGCCAAAACCACAAAAAAATTTAAAGATTACCAAAAGTAAAATTGCCTTTACATATAGAAAATCGCTTAAATCCGCAGTTTTTGTGGAAAAGTGTGTTGAAAATGTGAAAAACTCGCATTTTTAGTTTTACAAAGGGTAGAAAATCGGTGGATTTTTTATTACCAACCTTGTCCGCTTTTTAAAAGGAGCACTCTATGAAATCAACATTTTTTAAAACCGTAAAACAAGAAAAAAGCATGGAACTTAAAACAGATATAAAAAAGCTTATCAAAAGGCTGCAATCTCTTGAAAACAGATGCTACACGCCTGACGGAAACAATAACTATTTGGATTTCTTCTGCTCCGACAAGGGAAGGCTTTCGGTTTCGGGACTTCACGAAAGTAAATCGCTTTCGAGCATAAGAAGCACATACACGATTGGACAGCTTGAGGAGAAAGACGGTAAAACTCTGCTCAAAATATATTCTGTTAATGACCGCTCTGCAATTATTACAAAGTATATTACCATCATAATTTATGCAATTATGTTTATCTTCATGGTAATCAACACGTTTCTTTCGGGAAACGGCATATCCATAAAAGAGATTTTCGGGGTATTCCTCGGAGTGCTTCTGGTAATTGTTCTTTTTTCAGACATGCACAGCGAGCAGAAAAACTCCGATTCCGATTTGAAAATAATGACAGAGGAAATTGAAAGACGGGTTACTGCCGCAGAACGGTGGGACGATTAATAAGCCTAAAAAATTCCCCCCTTGTTTTCCCAAGTGTTCATAAGGACACTCGGGGAAAACAAGGGGGGATACTTGGTTTAGTGGATAGCGGTTCCTTCGGGGACACTGTCATCAACAAAAATAATTTTGCAACCGCAAGAATCGTGCGTTGCGGCAATGAGCATTCCGTTGCTGACAACGCCTGCGAGCTTTACAGGCTTTAAATTTGCGATAACGATAATTTTTCTGCCTTCAAGCTGTTCGGGCGTATATTCTTTCTTTATGCTTGACATAATAACGCGCTCGCCAATTCCGTCAAACAGCGTGAGCTTTAAGCAGCTATGCGATTTCTCAACCGTTTCTGCCTTTAAAACCTTGCAGACGCGCATATCAAGCTTATCGAAATCATCAAGAGTTACCTGCTCTTTGATAGGCTCTACATCACTGTTTTCAGAAACATCCTCTGCAGCCGCGGCGGCGCGAGCCTTTTTCTCCTCCTCGGTTTCAGGAGTGCTGAAATCTAAAAGCGGCAGGTAACGCTCCGCTTCAATAGCAAAGAGGAAGAGATAAAGGCGAGGCCCTTTTTCCTTACCGATTAAGAGCTCATAAACATTCTTAAAGAATTTGCCCTGTGCGCTCTTTCTCTCCTTATCATCAGCAAAGCTATAAACCTTTCCGGGGATAGCATAAAGCTCGGTGTTGAGCTCCTCAAGGCTGTAACCGCCCGCTTTAAGATAAGCATACAGGAGCTCAATTTCCTTTTTCTCCTCATTAGAAAGGCTTTCGAATTTTTCGAAATTGCGATATGGCAGCAGGTGGTTTAAGCTTTCGGGGCTGCACTGCTCTGCCCAATATTTTGCAAGAGCAAGACGCTCTTTAAACTCCGCCTCTTTATAAGGAGTTCCAATCTTTTCAAAAACAGTCTCCAGCATTTTGGGGTTGAAATCAACAACAGAGCCGAGGCTTACAAGCTGTGCCATGGGAACAGTGATTACCTCATGTCCCTCAACAAGTGCATTTGAGATTATCTCCTTTGCTCTGTCATCAGCAGTTCCCGCCTTGACGGCGTTATACATTTTATCAAACTCAAAATACTGGCGCAAAATCTCATCATCAAAGCAGAAATCAAAGGCATGCAGCGGCTCGGTTTTGGAATAGAGCCATAAAATGACCTCGGGCTGATAGAGCTGAAGCAGGGTTTTGGGGGTTAAGTTAAGCCCGCTTGAACCGGACATCTTGCCTGTTGTTCCCTTAATTCCGATAAACTCATAGCCCTGGAAATAAGGCGCAGGGAAATGGAAGATTTTCTCGGAAATAACGCGGCTTGTCTGATAGCTGCCGGTAGGACTTGCATGGTCCTTTCCGCCGGGCTCAAAATCGACCTGCTCATATTTCCAGCGCATGGGCCAGTCAATCTTCCATGCAAGCTTTGCATCATACTCGGTCTCAAAATCAAAATCAGCCTCATGACCGCAATCGCAAACATAATGTGCTTTGGTGCAGTCCTCGGAGAGAGAGGTTATCTTGGTAGTATCCTTACCGCACTTACTGCAATAAATACCGACAGGATAGTAATTTGCCTTTTCCTCGGCAGTAGACTCCTGTGTTCTGAAGCTATCGAGAATATCAAAAATCTCAGCGCGGTGTTTTAAGGCATGGATAATCTCATCCTTATATGCGCCGCTGCGGTACATCTCTGCCTGGCGGCGAAAATCCACTTCAATGCCGAAAGCCGAAAGCGATGCCTCAAACTCTTTCTCAAAGTGCTCTGCATAAGAAGCACAGCAGCCATAAGGATCGGGAATAGAAGCATAGGGTTTCCCGATATATTTATCAAAATCGGTGGTTATTTTTTGAACATTGACAGGAACTTTTCGAAGCCTGTCAAACTCATCCCACGAAAACAGAAGTCTTGCCTTTTTGCCCTGACGGCGAAGCGCCAGACAGACAAAATAGCTTGTTACGATGTCGCGAAAATTTCCGATATGGATAGAACCGGACGGACTGATTCCCGCCGCACAGACATATTCCTCTTTATCGGGGCTGCGACGAATAATTTCTTTTGCGATCTTCTCAGACCAATGCATTTGAGACCTCTCCTTATATTATTTTTTATTTTTTGCAGTAAGTAATGTTATACCGACAGCATTAAGCACGATAGAAAGCAGAATACTGCCGCCAATCAAGGTAGGGCTTGTCATAGCAAACAAGCAAATAATGCCACAGAGCAAAAGGGCAATACCCGACACTAAAAACACGATACCGAAAGCTTTCATTTGTGTTTCCTCCAAGCATCTTTTATTTCTTGGCAGCATCCTTCATACGCTGGACATTGCTCAAGGTTTTCTTGCGAAGGCGCAATGACACAGGCGTGACCTCCAAAAGCTCATCTGCCGACAAAAATTCGATGCACTGCTCCAAACTCATTTTACGCGGCGGAATAAGCCGAAGCGCATCATCCGAGCCGGAAGCACGGGTGTTGGTGATATGCTTTTTCTTGCAGACATTGACAGCCATATCGTCCCCCTTAGGGTTCTGGCCGATTATCATGCCCTCGTAAACCTCTACGCCCGCTCCGATAAAGAGTTGACCGCGCTCCTGCGCGTTAAACAGCCCATAGGTAACGGCAGTTCCGCCCTCAAACGCGATAAGCGAGCCAAAGTTTCTGCGCTGAATATCTCCCTTAAACGGCTCATAACCGTTAAATCGGGTGTTCATAATTCCCTCACCCTTGGTGTCGGTTAAAAACTCGTTTCGGTAACCAAACAGTCCGCGCACAGGAATAACAAATTCCAGCTTGGTGCGGCTGCCCTGCGGGTTCATGTTAAGCAGCGTTCCCTTACGCGAGCTTAATTTTTCTATAACCGTTCCTGTGTATTCGTCGGGAACATCAATGAGAACACTTTCCATGGGCTCACACTTCTGCCCGTCTATCTCCTTGAAAAGCACCTGCGGGGGAGTAACTGCAAACTCATATCCCTCGCGGCGCATGGTCTCTATCAGAATAGAAAGATGCATTTCGCCTCTGCCCATAACCTTGAATGCATCGGTCGAGTCAGTGCGCTCAACACGCAGCGAAACATCTTTGAGTATTTCTTTAAACAATCTGTCCCCAATCTGGCGGCTGGTAACAAATTTTCCCTCTCTGCCGGCAAGCGGGCTGTCATTTACACAGAAAAGCATCTCGACCGTCGGCTCGCTTATTTTAACAAAAGGCAACGGTGTTACATCCTCGGGAGAGCAAACAGTATCTCCTATAGATATATTTTCAATACCCGAAAAACAAATAATTTCGCCCATCTCGGCCTCTTTAACTGCGGTGCGGTTAAGCCCCTCAATAACATAGAGGTTGTTCATTTTGGCCTTAAAGCTATCCTCAGGATGTGCGGCATTGGCAACAATAACCTCCTGCCCTTCCCGCACTTTTCCCCGCTCTATTCTGCCCACGCCTATTCTGCCGACGTAATCGTTATAGTCAATAGCCGAAACAAGCGCCTGAAGAGGAGCATCAAGCTCACCCTCGGGGCAATCAATATGGGAAAGAATGGTTTCAAAAAGCGGAATAAGGTCCCTTCCCGCATCATCGGGCGAAAGAGAGGCTGTTCCCGCTCTGCCCGAACAGAAAAGAACCGGACTTTCCAGCTGTTCCTCTGTTGCGTCAAGGTCTAAAAGCAGCTCCAGCACTTCATCCACCACATCAAGCGGGCGGGCATCGGGCTTGTCCACTTTATTTACAACAACGATAACCTTATGCTCAAGCTCAAGCGCTTTCTGCAAAACGAACCTCGTTTGCGGCATGGGGCCCTCAAAGGCATCGACCAAAAGAAGCACACCGTCCACCATTTTTAAGATACGCTCTACCTCGCCGCCGAAATCGGCATGGCCCGGTGTATCAACAATATTTATCTTGGTGCCGTTATACATAACCGAAGTGTTTTTCGCAAGAATGGTTATCCCGCGTTCGCGTTCCAGCGCATTACTATCCATAACGCGGTCCTCTACCTGCTGATTTTCACGAAAGACACCGCCTTGCTTTAGCATCTCATCGACCAAGGTGGTTTTTCCATGGTCAACATGCGCGATGATGGCAACATTTCTTAATTTTTGCTGTTTCAAACAAGACATCTCCTAAATACCTTTAAAAATTTCTCTTTATTATAGCACAGCATGGCTATATATTGCAAACCTTTTTGCAAATTTTTACATTAACCTTTAGCCTGCAGCCAGTTTTTTCCGATATGGACCTCGCTTTCAAGCGTAACTGACAGGCTTGCCGCCGCTTCCATTTCGTTTTTAAGCAGGTAAGCTGCCTTTTGCGCATCTTTTTCAGGGCACTCAACAATGAGCTCATCATGCACCTGCAAAATAAGCCTTGCTTGGGGCAGATCCTCTTTGAGGCGCTTGTAAACACGGTTCATGGCAATCTTGATAATATCAGCGGCAGTTCCCTGAATTGGGGTATTCATAGCAACCCTTTCACCGAGAGCGTGTACTACCTTATTTTTGCTTGCAAGTTCGGGAATGGCTCTGCGCCTATTGTAAAGGGTGGTTACATAGCCGTTTATCTCGCCGTCGGCAACGGTTTTTTTCATATATTCAGCAACCTTGCTGTAGCTTGCAAGGTAGCTTTTAATAAGGCGGCTTGCCTCTGCGACAGAAGTTCCTATATCCTGCGACAGCGAATAAGCTCCGATGCCGTAAACAATGCCGAAATTAACCGCCTTTGCACTTCGGCGAATTTCAGGCGTTACCATTTCAAGGGGCAGATTGTGAATACGCGCGGCGGTTGCAGCATGTATATCCGCACCGCTTTTGAAAGCCTGTTGCATGGCGCTGTCTCCCGCTACATGGGCAAGGACGCGCAGCTCTATCTGCGAATAATCGGCATCTACTAAAACACAACCCTCTTTTGCCACAAAAAACTCTCTCAGGCGGCTTCCCAGCGCGGTGCGGACAGGAATATTCTGCAAATTGGGCTCTATGGAAGAAAGCCGCCCCGTTCTTGTTTCGGTTTGCAGAAAGGTGGTGTGAATTCGCCCATCCTGCGCTACCTTATGCATGAGTCCCTCGGTATAGGTCGATTTTAATTTAGAAACCTTGCGGTATTCCAAAATTTCATTTATAATAGGGTGCTCATTTCTAAGGCTTTCCAAAACCTCGGCATTAGTAGAATAGCCTGTTTTGGTTTTCTTTTTACAGGGAAGCCCCAAGCGTTCAAAAAGTATCTCTCCGAGCTGTTTGGGTGAATTTAAATTAAACTCCTCTCCCGCAAGCTCATAAACCTTTTTGCGGCTCTGCTCCAATGAGGCAGCAAGTTCTCTGTCAAATTTTTCAATTCCTTGGCTGTCAAGCGAAAAGCCCTCAAACTCCATTGCCGAAAGGGTTTGTGAAAGGGGAATTTCTATGTCCGAAAGCAGCGAAAGCATTCCTTCCCTCTCAAGGCGCGAATAAAGCCTTTGGCACAAGGCGGGCATTTTAACAATATCCGAGATAGCCTGTTCATCATCCCCGAATTCGGGGGCGTACTCACAGGCAGAGTTCCCACCGCCAAAGCGGGTGATGAGCTCAGAAAACGCATAGCTTGAAGCAGTCGGCTCCAAGAGATATGCAGCCAGCTTTAAATCAAAGCAAACGCCTGAAAGGGTTTGTTTATTTTGCAACGCATAGAGATACTGTTCTTTACAGTCATAGGTGTATTTTTTATGTGCAAGCGAGAAAACTCCCTCTATATCCGAAGAAATGAAAATCTTATCCCCCGCCGCGGCATAAATAACGCCGTCTCGCAAAAAATAACAGATCGGTTCCTCTCCAGCCGCCTTCTCCATATCGGAAGCACAAGCGGTGCGTACAAGTGTAAACTTTCGCTCCGGTATCTCGCACTCTTTTTCCTCTGCTGTTTGCCGGGTCTCTGCAGGAGCATCGGCAGCAGTAAGCCCAAGCTGTTTCATGGCACTCATAAGCCCTAAGCGCAAAAGCAGTGCTGCCGCCCCCGCTCTGTCCATCTCACGCACTTTATATTCTGCCAGAGCCGTTTCCAGCACAACGGCGCGGTCAATGGTTGCAAGGGTATACGATAGTTTGGCGTTTTCTCTGCCCGCTTCCAGCTTATTTAGGACAGCGGGACGAAGATCGGCTGTTGCAAGCTGCTTATACAGGTTATCAACACTTTCAAATTTCGAGATAAGCTCCACTGCGGTCTTTTGCCCGATTCCCACAACACCGGGAATATTATCCGAGCTATCACCCATAAGCGCCTTAAGATCAACGATCTGGTCGGGGCGAACGCCCATATTTTCTAAAACAGCTTCAGGAGTATAGACGGTGGTCTCGGTTTTTCCCGCCTTTGTCGAAGGCAAAAGCACCGTTACATGTTCATCAACAAGCTGCAGGCTATCACGATCTCCTGTTATAATAACGCAATTCTCCCCGCGCGCGCTTGCAGCAGTAGAAAGCGTACCAATCAGGTCATCCGCTTCAAATCCCTCCTTGCCGATGACTGAAAATCCAAGAAGTGAGAGAAGCTCTTTTATAATCGGAAGCTGTGTGCGCAAATCATCCGGCATGGGTTTACGAGTGCCTTTATAATCAGAGAAAATTTCATTGCGAAAGGTCTTTCTGGCGACATCAAAACAAACCGCAACGGCATCCGGTTTTTGCTCGGTATAATATTTATGAAAAATATTGAGAAACCCGAAAATGGCGTTGGTCGGCGTGCCATCCTTGGCGGACAGCGGTCGAATGGCATAAAACGCGCGATTAAGTATCGAATTTCCGTCAACTATCATTAGTTTCATAAATTGACCCGCTCCTCACGCAAGTTTTTTAGCAATATATTATTTAGTTTACCACATTTTTCCGAAAATTTCAACGCACAAGCAAATTCATAAGCACTTTTTTTAAAGAAAAACAGAATTTTTTGAAAACTCGCGGGAAAGCTATTGACAAACACCCCGGTTTGGCATATAATAGATTATACCGCAAAGGTAAATATCGCGGAGTAGAGCAGTTGGTAGCTCGTCGGGCTCATAACCCGAAGGTCGTTGGTTCAAGTCCTTCCTCCGCAACCAATGAAAAACAGACACCCAATCGGGTGTCTGTTTTTTATTTG
>JAZQMT010000004.1:0-2620 GCA_045543635.1 Oscillospiraceae bacterium
CGATAGGTGGGAATAATAACGCTCACAATTATATCCCGCATAAAATTCGCTCGTTCCTTTCATATTATATTATATTTTTATATATTCTTATTGTACCCTTACCCAACCAAAAAGTCAACCAAACCATTTTCCCTTGATAACGGCATATTGCACTCAAAAAAAGCTTTCGCAAAAAAGCGAAAGCCCTGTGACCCGAATTTCTTAAAGTTAACCCCTCTGCGACAGCACAAAAAATTGGTGCTGCCCGTGGCGGGGATTTTATTTTACCACTATATTCGGCAAAATGCAAGAACTTTTTTCTAGCCATTGCTAATCTCAAAGTTAACCCCTCTGCGAACAGGCAAAAAATGCTACGATCCCCTATTGTGTGCAATATTTTAACACATTGGTTATTAAGTTTCAAGGATTTTTTTAAATACAGAAGACGATTTGGGCAAATTGCTGATTTTAACATGTTATTAGAGATGAAAATACACAGTTTTTTGTGCATTTAACCGTCAAAAATGCCGTCAATGGCGATTTAATATTATTATAAAGGAGACAAAAATTATGTCAAAACGAGGAGAAAACATTTACAAACGCAAGGACAATCGCTGGGAGGGGCGCTACATTCGCGAAAAGGATGCTGACGGAAATGTACATCTTGGATATGTATATGCCTCAAGCTATAGCGAAGTGCGCAAAAAGCTGGCACTAAAAAAAGCACAGGCAGAACAAGAAACAGATAAAACCGAACAAAGGCTTTCTTATTATTTTGAACGCTGGCTGCAGCTTTCAAAAACCGGTGTTAAGCCCTCTACTTATGCAAAATACCGTGTAATCTGCCAAAACCACCTTATACCGGCGCTCGGAAAACTTTTGCCGCAAGAGCTTACCAGTGCCGTTGTGGATAATTTCAGCAGCTATCTGCTTTGTGAAAAACAGTTGGCTTCTAAAACGGTTCGTGATATTTTATCTGTGCTTCGTACGGTGACTAAATATATTCGCAGACAAACAGGAGGTATTCCCTCGGAAATTGAATTTCTTTATCCCAAAGAGCGAAAAAAGGAAATGCGGGTTTTATCCAATGAAGAACAACAGCGGTTTATTTCTTTTTTATCCAAAGATACAGATTATGTAAAATTCGGCGTTTTGCTGGCGCTTTTAACAGGTATGCGTATCGGTGAATTGTGTGCGCTTCGTTGGAAAAACATCGGGGAAGACAGTATCCGCATAAGCCAAACCATGCAAAGGCTCAGTATTTTTGAGAATCGGGAAGAGAGCAGAACCCATGTGCAAATAGGAGATGCAAAAAGTGAAAGCTCGCGGCGGGATATTCCGCTCACAGAATTTGCTGCCTCACTTTGCAAAACTTTTCGCCCGAAAGACAACAATGCATATGTATTAACAGGAGACAGTTCTCGATTTATGGAGCCGCGTGCTCTGCAATACCGCTTTGCAAGGTACATCGCCGCCTGCAATCTTGACGGTGTACATTTTCATTGCCTGCGCCACACCTTTGCCACCCGCTGTGTAGAGGTTGGTTTTGAGATGAAATCCTTAAGTGAGGTTCTCGGACATTCCAGTGTTAAGATAACGCTGGATCGCTATGTTCATTCGTCTCCGCAATTAAAACGTAAGAATATGGACAAGCTTGCGGCCATAGGATTATAGGGGTTTTATTTTTTAGCCGTCACAAAAAATGGTCAGGCTTAGAGAACGGCGCATTGCTGTGCCCTATGCCGCTTTCTTATCGCAGAGGGGTTAACTCTGCGATAAGAATTTTACAAGGTTTTACAAATTATATTGTGCCCCGATACCCTTCGGCTTATTACAATCAAAACAAGCTTAAGCAGTTTTTTCGATAAGCGTTTTTGTAAAAAATAATTAATATTCCTTTTATTTGTTAATTAAAATCGTTAGTCTATCCAAATAAAAAATTATTTATTCTAAATGAATTGAATGTTTTAAAAAATTATGTTAAAATTGCTCGCGCATTTTGGAATTCTTTTAAAATCAACCAATAAAAGCGAGGAACAAAATAAAATCATGCTCAATAAGATTTCGAAAATTCTTAAAATAATATCCACTGTTCTTCTCTCGCTCGCTGTTATACTCGCAATACTGATGGCAGGTCTTCGCATTTTCGGTCTTCAGATATACACCGTGCTTTCCCCTTCAATGGAACCGAATTTCCAGACAGGTTCTCTCATATATGTAAAAGAGGTGGATACCGCTGACCTTAAAGAGCGGGATGTTATCACCTTTCGCCTCACAGGCAGCACCACCGCAACCCACCGCATCATCGAAATCATCCCTGACCAAGATGACCCCAAAGCTATCTGCTTTCGGACAAAGGGCGACAATAACAAGGATGCAGACCGCGCACCTGTAAAAAGTGAAGATGTTTTAGGAAAAGTGATTTTTACGATTCCGTTGCTCGGGTATCTCGCGGTATATATTCAGAACCCACCGGGAATTTATGTTGCCGCCTGCTTTGCGCTTGCACTTATTCTGCTGGTGCTCCTCTCCGACATGCTCGGAGACAACAACAAAAAGGATAAAGAAAAACAAATAACCCTTTCTGAACCCTAAATTGTTTCCTATTTAGCAAAATTTACATAAAAAGGAGAAAACAAAA
>JAZQMT010000005.1:0-5026 GCA_045543635.1 Oscillospiraceae bacterium
CCCTTTGGCCACTTGGGTACACTCCCGAATATTATGTTTTGCCGCCGGCACAAAAAGTGCTTGGAGCTGGTGGACGGATTCGAACCCCCGACCTGCTGATTACAAATCAGCTGCTCTACCAGCTGAGCTACACCAGCACAAAACAGCTTTATTATATTATCACAGGTTTTACCTTTTGTCAACACCTTTTTTGTGTTTTTTCAAAACTTTTTATATAAAAAGTAAGCGCCCGAAAGCCAATAGCTTTCGGACGCTGTTTTTCTTTAAGCTTTGCCGACTGAACCGAACAGTTCCATCTTTTCTTTAACAGTAGCTTTAATAGCCTCAACACCGGGAGCGAGGATCTTTCTGGGGTCAAAGCCCTTACCGACAAGATCCTTCCCCTCTTCAATATATTTACGAACCTCTGCTGCAAAAGCGAGCTGGCACTCGGTGTTAACATTGATTTTGGAAACGCCGAGAGAGATAGCCTCTTTGATCATGTCAGCGGGGATACCGGTACCGCCATGGAGAACGAGGGGCATTTTACCGGTTTTCTCCTGAATAGCAGCCAGAGTGTCAAAACGAAGGCCGGGCCAATTTGCAGGATATTTACCATGGATATTGCCGATACCGGCAGCCAGCATGGTAACACCGAGGTCTGCAATCATTTTACATTCATCGGGATCAGCCACCTCGCCACCGCCGAGGACTCCATCCTCCTCACCGCCGATAGCGCCAACCTCTGCCTCAAGGGAAAGTCCCTTCTCCTCGCAGATAGCAACCAACTCTTTGGTTTTCTCGATATTTTCCTCGATAGGATAGTGAGAACCGTCAAACATGACCGAGGAGAAGCCTGCCTCGATGCATTTCTTGGTAGCTTCATAGCTACCGTGATCGAGATGGAGAGCAACGGGAACCGTAATTCCCAGCTCGTTAATCATTCCGTTTACCATACCGACAACGGTGGTATAGCCGCACATATATTTTCCGGCACCCTCGGAAACGCCGAGGATAACGGGAGAATTAAGCTCTTGTGCTGTTTGCAGGATTGCCTTGGTCCACTCAAGGTTATTGATATTAAACTGACCGACGGCATATTTGCCTTCTTTTGCTTTGGTAAGCATTTCTTTTGCTGATACTAACATACTCTTATATCCTCCTTAAAATTTAGGACTTTAATTTCTCAGTTTATTATAACTCTAACAAAACCGAAAATCAATGCATCTTGTAAAATTTTGCAAAATTTTTATGCTGATTAAAAGGTAAGCTGCTCGCCCGCATCCCCTGCGGCAAGAGTTGCGCCTGCGGCAGGAATATTTTTCGTGCGGTAGCGGTTAGCATTAGAGAATCTGTCCTCTGTCATGAGTGTGACTGACTCAACGCGGTGATTTTTCTTAAGTGTCATAGCAGCGACGCCTTGTGTGCTGCGCGAAGATTTGAGTGCAACAGCACCGCTGTGAACAATAAGATACCTCCCCGCACTGCTGCGAAGGACATATTCCCTCTCCTCTTTAGAGGCAAACATGGCAACAAGAGCGGATTTATCGCTGTAAGCTGCTGTCAGCTTTTTACGATTGGATTTGGTCTCAAAGGCAGAAACGGGAATTTTAGCCGCCTTACCGTTTTCAAAGAACAGCATGATGTGTCCGCCGTAATCGCTTGTTGCAAGCATAAATACAGTCTTTTCATCTTCATCCATCGAAAGCTTGGCGGGGATATACTCGCCGAGAATGCTTGCCTTATGGTCCTCAAAATCGCTTGCCTTGGCTTTATAAACCTGCTGCTTATCGGTGAAGAACAACAGCTCTATCGAGTTGGTGGTTTCGATATGGGCAATGATCTCGTCATCAGTTTTGAGCTTTTGCTCACTGCTCATGCGCAGAGACTGCGGGGTTATCTTTTTAAAGTAACCGTCCTTTGTAAAGAACAGGTTAACGGGATAATCGGGCACCTGCTCGGGCTCCTCAACATACTCAGAGGCGTTATATTCAATTTCACTCCTGCGGGGTTTACCATATTTTTTGATAACGCTCTCAAGCTCGGCAATGATGATTTTATCAATACGGCGTTTACTATTAAGAATATCCTCTAAATCGAATACCTCTTCCTGAAGTCTGGAAATTTCATCAGTCTTTTTGAGAATATATTCCCTGTTTAAGTTGCGCAGGCGAATTTCCGCAACATACTCAGCCTGCACTTCATCAATACCGAAGCCTATCATAAGGTTGGGAACCACCATTTGTTCCTCCTCGGTTTCCCTGACGATGCGGATCGCCTTATCAATATCAAGCAGGATCGCCTCAAGGCCTCGCAGAAGGTGAAGCTTTTCTTTAAGGTTTGTAACAGTATAATACGTTCTGCGGCGGACACACTCGCGCCGGAACGCCGTCCATTCGGTAAGTATCTCTCCAACGCCCATAACTTTCGGTGTGGTACCGATAAGAATATTAAAGTTACAGGGAAAATTATCCTCCAGCGGAGTCATTTTAAACAGCTTTTGCATTAGCTTATCAGGGTCAGCTCCGCGGCGCAGATCTATAGTAATTTTTAAGCCACCGAGATCACTTTCATCGCGAATATCGGCAATCTCTTTAACCTTACCGCCCTTGACAAGCTCAATTACTTTATCAATGATAGCTTCAATGGTGGTGGTATAAGGAATTTCGGTTATATCGATACAGTTTTGAGCTTTATCATAGGCATATTTTGCGCGAACCTTAACAGAGCCTCTGCCGGTTTTATAAATTTTATCCAGCTCCTGCGCGTTATAGATAATGTAACCGCCGCCGGGAAAATCGGGAGCTTTAAGCGTGGACAAAATATCGTGTGCAGGATTTTTCATAAGCTCGATGGTGGTAGTGCATATTTCCTCTAAATTAAAGGAGCAAATAGAGCTTGCCATACCAACGGCGATACCGAGGTTTACATTGGTAAGGATATTCGGAAACGAAGTTGGAAGCAGGGTTGGCTCCATGATGGTGTTATCATAGTTAGGAACGAAATCAACGGTATCTTTATCTATATCGGCAAAAAACTCTTTACAGATAGGCTCTAATTTTGCCTCGGTATAACGAGCGGCGGCGTAAGCCATATTTTTAGAATAAATTTTACCGAAGTTACCCTTTGAATCGACATAGGGGTGCAGCAGTGCTTCATTACCTCTTGCAAGGCGAACCATGGTATCATAAATAGCGGCGTCACCATGAGGGTTTAATTTCATGGCGTCACCGACAATACTGGCAGATTTTTTTCTATCGCCGCCTAAAAGCCCCGACTTGTACATTGAGAAAAGGAGCTTTCTGTGTGAGGGTTTCAAACCATCTATTTCGGGAATAGCGCGGGAGACGATAACGCTCATTGCATAGGGCATATAGTTGGTTTCAAGAGTTGTGGTTATGACCTGCTCCAAAACCGTTCCCGCTCCGGCAATTTCGGCATTAATATCAAGCCCTTTTTTCTTTGTTTCGGGCTGTTTTTTTGCTTTTGCCACAGTTTCTGCTCCTTTCCTTTAAGATATATCGGCGAGGTCTAAATAATCTCCGCCGTTGGAAGCAATAAATTCTTTTCTGCCCTCAAGATTATCCCCCAAAAGCAGATCAAATACCTCGACTGTTTTCTCAACATCATCCGGCATAACTTTAATAAGGCGCCTTGTCTCAGGGTTCATAGTGGTCATCCACATCATTTCGGCTTCGTTTTCACCGAGACCCTTAGAACGCTGAACCGTAAATTTTTGTCCTTCAATGCGTTTTAAAATCGAAGCTTTTTCGGCTTCGGTGTAAGCAAAATAGGTTTTGTCCTTGGTGTTTATTTCAAAAAGCGGTGACTCTGCAATATAAACATACCCTTCTTCTATAAGGGTAGGTACGAGGCGGTAGAGCATAGTTAAGATAAGGGTTCTTATCTGAAAACCATCCACATCGGCATCGGTGCAGATAATCACCTTGTTCCAGCGAAGCGCATCGAGATTGAACATCGAAAGGTCCTTATTCGATTTGGTTTTGACCTCAACGCCGCAGCCGAGCACCTTGATAAGGTCGGTGATTATATCATTTTTGAAAATCTTATCATATTCGGCTTTAAGGCAGTTTAAAATTTTTCCTCGAACGGGGATAATAGCCTGAAACTCACTGTCTCTTCCTTGTTTACATGAACCCAGTGCCGAATCACCCTCCACGATGTATATTTCTCTTTTTTCTTTGTCGCGGCTTCGGCAATCGACAAACTTTTCAACTCTTGCCATAACATCATTACTCGTAGCAAGCGTTTTCTTAAGATCAAGACGGGTGCGTTCGGCTTTTTCACGGCTATGTTTATTGACAAGCACCTGATCGGCAATTTTCTTTGCCTCATCGGGTTTTTCCATGAAATAAATTTCCAGATTTCGCTTTAAAAACTCGGTCATTGCAGTTGCAATAAACTTATTAGTGATTGCCTTTTTTGTCTGGTTCTCATAGGAGGTCTGCGTTGAGAAAGAGCTTGTTACTAGCACAAGACAATCCTCAATATCCTGAAAGGTTATTTTGCTTTCGTTTTTCAGATAGCGGTTATTCTGTTTAAGATACGCGTCGATTTGAGCAACAAAAGCACTCTTGACCGCCTTTTCGGGAGAACCTCCATGCTCGAGAAAGCTGGAGTTATGGTAATATTCTATCATATTGATGCGGTTTGAAAAACAAAAAGAAACCGACATCTTAACCTTATAATCGGGCTTGTCCTCACGGTCGCGTCCACGCTTTTCATCAGTAAATGTCTGCACAGAGGTCATCGCCTGATCAGCGGCTAACTCTTTAATATAATCGGTAATTCCCTCTTCATAAATATATTCAAAGGTTTCAAATCCCTCGGAAGTCTGGTTTCTTAAAACGAACAACACCTTGGGATTTACCACCGACTGCCGGCGCATGATCTCCTGAAAATATTCAATCGGAATATTAATATCGGTAAAAACCTCGCGGTCAGGCCGCCAATGAATTTTACTGCCCGTCTGGCGGCGGGTGGTGGGCTCCTTCATAAGTCCGCCGATGTTCTCGCCCTTTTCAAA
>JAZQMT010000006.1:0-3476 GCA_045543635.1 Oscillospiraceae bacterium
TACAATATATTCATATAATTATCAAGGATTTCTTGGTTTTTGTCAAATTTTCCGCACCATTTTTTGTAACTATCACCATATCCTCTATTCGAACACCAAATTTTTGTGGTAAATATATTCCCGGTTCAACAGTCAGCACCATTCCCTCTTTTAAAACCGTTTGGCATCTGGGAGAAAAAACAGGTGATTCATGAATATCTAAACCAACACTATGTCCCAAAGCATGACCAAAAAAATCCCCATATCCTGCCTGAATGATATGTTCTCTTGCTATCCTATCAATATCCTGGCAAACTTTACCCTCCATGATTTCTGCTAGTGCTTTTTGCTGTGCTGAAAGCACTATTTCATAAACCTTTTTTTGTTCATCAGAAACACTTCCTAACGCAATGGTCCTTGTCATGTCACTTTTATATCCGTCAACATCTGCACCAAAATCAATAGTAATGAAATCACCTTTTTTTAAGCAATAGTTTGTAGGAACGCCATGTGGCAATGATGTGTTTTGACCACCGACAAAAATAATGTCAAATGATGTATTATCTGCTCCATGAGACCGCATAAAAAACTCAAGTTCAAGCGCAAGCTCTTTTTCACTCTTCCCTACTTCTATTTTTGTGAGAATATATTTAAAAGCTTGGTCTGTTATTTTTTGTGCAGCTTTGATTTTGCTTATTTCTTCAGTATCTTTTACTGAGCGCAATTCCATAATTATTTTGCTGACATCTATTTTAACATCCATTGTAATATCAGCAAATACTTGTTTTAATTTTTCTAATGTAGCAACAGAAACAGTTTGTGTTTCTATTGCTATTTTTTTTAACTTTTCTTGAAAGCAAATATCTTTTATTTGAGTAAATAACTCTTGCTGAAGTATAATCTGTAATTTTTCGGTTTCATAACGCTTGGAAATCTCAATATATCGAGAGTCAATTATGAAAAAAGCTTTTTCTCGTGTGACAATAAGCGTGCCGGCATCAGATGTATCTACACCTGTAAAATAACGTTTGTTTGCTCTTTCAAAAACAATTACGGCATCAATACTTTCTGGTAAAGCGTTAATAAGCTTTTCAATGCGTTCTGTTTTCAAAATCATTCACCACTTTTTATACTTAAATAATACTGTTTCATTGTTAAAGCATCATCGGATTGTGTTCCCGCTGATTCACAAATAAAAACAGGTGAAAGATTACGTTTAACAACTTGGTTTAACAAGGGCTCAAAATCAGGGCCAAACTGATCATCTTTAAAGGTGAGATGTTGTTTTTCTCCACCTGTAGTATACTCAATCTTAGAAAAATGTGAGTGAAAGTTTTTAAGTCTATCCTGCCCTATGGCATTTTCTATCTCGTCAAGAATAGATTTATAATCCTGCTCCGACTTTATAGCGCCCAACTCTCTTGCATTTAAATGTCCAAAATCAATGCAGGGGATCATTCTATCATCAATTTTGCACAGTTCCATAACTTCCGATAAAGTTCCAAGCTGGTTTATTTTTCCCATTGTTTCAGGGCATATATGAATATGAGATAAACCTTTTTCATCAAGTGTTTTTCTTGCGCGCAAGATCGTGTCTTTAGCAAGCTGTAGTGCTTCCTGTCTTGTGATTTTGCTGCACGAACCGCTGTGAACAATAATTCGGTCAGCTCCCATAGCATCTGCTGCAACGGCACTGCTTAAAATATAATCAATACTTTTATCTCGCTTTTCTTTTTCAATACCGGAAAGAGAAATGTAATAAGGCGCGTGAAGCGAAAGACGAATCCCCATTTTTTTCGCAAGTTGACCAAGCTCATCTGCGACCTCTATTTTTACATTAACACCACGGCCACATTGATATTCAAATGCGTCTAAACCCTTTTCCGCCATACATCTGGGAATATCAAGGGATGTTTTATATCCATACATTGAAAGGGTATCGTCTTTTCCGGCTGGACCAAAAAAAGCACTCATTTTTGTTTCCTCTTTTTCTTTGTTATAATAATGCGTTCAAGAAATCGCTTTACCTTAAAAAAAGGCATATCCTCAAGCTCAAAAGGTTCAACTAAAACCGTTTTGACACCAGAGAACTTTCCACATAAAACATCGGTAAAAATCTGATCACCAATCATAAGCATTTGATTTTCACAAATTCCCGTAAGCTTAACCGCCTCTTTAACTCCTCGAGATAACGGCTTTTGTGCATGAAAAACATATTCGGCATTTATACGTTTTGAAAATGGAGCTACTCTTTCCTCTATATTGTTGGAAATAACAACAGGAATAATTCCCTCATTTCGCACCATATTAAGCCATCCTACAGCCTTTTCGTGAGGATCGGGGGCATCGTGATAAGTCAAAGTATTATCCACATCAAGAAGAAGACATTTAATATTGTTTTTTTTTAGAAAAGATAATTCTATATCCCAAATTTTATCAAAGAAATAATTTGGTTTAAATATGCTCATAAACTTTTCTCCTTCTTTAGTTAATGAAAAAAGCGGGACTATGCCCGCTTTATCCATCCATTATTTTGAGGCTTACTTAAACTTGCGTTTACGAGCAGCCTCAGATTTTTTCTTGCGCTTTACCGAAGGTTTTTCATAATGCTCGCGCTTACGAACCTCGGCAAAAACACCGGAACGGGCACACTGCTTTTTGAAACGTCTTAATGCGTTATCTAAAGATTCGTTGTCCTTTAAACGAATTTCTGCCATAATGAATTTCCCTCCCCTCTACCTGTTGGCAGGGGTTTTTCATGAACAATAAAAACCATTCATGTTAAATATTATACATTGTTATTTTATTCGTGTCAATAGTTTTCAAAGGAAAAAACACTTATTTTACAACAATGTTCACAAGTTTTTGGGGAACAACGATTTCTTTCACGATCGTTGTTCCGTTTATTGCTGATTTTATCTTATCCGAAGCCAATGCTGCCGCAAGCATATCATCTTTACTACTGCCTGCCGGAATGAAAATTTTATCCTTTAACTTGCCGTTTACCTGAATGATTATTTCTGTTGAATTATTTTTACATTTTGTTTCATCAAATTTCGGCCATGCCTGTTGATAAACTCTACCGTCAAGCCTTAGATTAGACCAAATTTCCTCTGTAATATGAGGCGCAAAAGGATTTAAAAGGATGAGCAGCGTTTTATATTCACCGAGAGTAATACTGTGGGTTTCAGATATTTCATTAAGCAATGTCATCATAGCGGCAATAGCTGTGTTAAACTTCATTGCTTCAATATCATCGCCAACCTTTTTTATCGTCTTATAAATGGACGACTCAAGGTCAGAACGATATTCTTCGAAATCAGTAACGACATCCTGTAGATTCCATATTTTATCAAGAAATCGTTTACATCCCTTTATGCTTGAAGTGCTCCACGGAGCAGCTTTTTCAAAATCACCGATAAACATTTCGTACATTCGCATGGTATCGGCACCGTATTCATTTATAATATCATCAGGATTTACAACGTTTCCGCGGG
>JAZQMT010000007.1:0-25431 GCA_045543635.1 Oscillospiraceae bacterium
ATCCTATCCCTCCTCAAAAGCACATCCGATTGTTAACGGCTATATATTATCACAAAATCGTATTTTTTGCAAGCATCGCGGATGGATATCCACAATTGTTAGGGATTCTCTAATACCCCAAACCCTGCTTAGAGCAAAAAAGAATGTTCATAGCGGACTAAAGTCCGTTATGAACATTCAACTTGGTCGGAGTGACGGGATTCGAACCCACGGCCTCTTGGTCCCGAACCAAGCGCGATACCAAACTTCGCTACACCCCGAATATTATGACTGACCCATATTCTATCACGAAAAGTTGTGAATTGTCAATGATATAAAACAATTTTTTTAAAATATTTTACTTTTTTTGCGATTTTATAAAAAGAATGACGAAACTTTGTTGACAAAGTTTTTTTTGCGTGGTATAATTTCCTAAAATAAATCTTTAAAACGATCCAGAGAGGTCGGCAAGATTTTAGAAATATGATAATAAGATGCGGCAGAGCTGTGTCTGTTTTCGTATGTGTTTGTCTTGCCGTTCCAGCAGGGCTTTTTGTTTTATATAGGGAAGGAAAAGTAAAATGAGCGGACAGGAAATCTCAAAAAAAATAACACAAAATTTTGATAAATTTTCTATTTCTGCTTGCCTTTCGCAGGCTAAATCTTTTGTCCCTGCCGATTTGTCTCAATATGCTGTTTTTCCCGGCTTTTGCGATGTGCATGTGCATTTTCGTGAGCCGGGTTTTTCTTATAAGGAAACGATTTTGAGCGGAAGCAGGGCGGCGGCAGCAGGAGGGTACAGCGCTGTTTGTACAATGCCTAATCTTTCACCGGTTCCGGATAGCTATGAGCATTTAAAGCAGCAGCTTGATATTATTGAGCGCGATGCGGTTATTCATGTCTATCCATATGCTTCGATAACCGTTTCTCAAGCGGGCGAAAAGCTTTCCGCTCTTGAGGATATGGCAAAAGACGCTATTGCCTACTCGGATGACGGAAGGGGAGTCCAGCAGGATGAGATGATGCGCGAGGCCATGATGCGTGCAAAAGCACTCGGCAAAATGATTGTTGCACATTGTGAGGTAAATTCGCTTCTTTTCGGAGGCTATATTCATGATGGAGAATATGCCAAAACCCACGGGCACAGAGGGATTTGTTCAGCAAGCGAATATAAACAGATTGAGCGAGATCTAAAGCTTGCAGAGGAAATTGGATGTAAATACCATGTCTGTCATATTTCTACAAAGGAAAGTGTGCAACTTATTCGTGAGGCAAAGGCACGTGGTGTAAATGTAACCTGTGAGACGGGGCCGCACTACCTTGTGCTTGATGACTCTGATTTGAAAGAGGAAGGCAGATTTAAAATGAATCCGCCGTTGCGTTCTAAAGAGGATAGGCTGGCACTTATAGAGGGAATAAAGGACGGAACGATTGATATGATTGCTACCGACCATGCTCCCCATAGTGCTGAGGAAAAAGCAAAGGGCCTTGAAAAAAGCGCTTTCGGCATCGTCGGTATTGAAACGGCGTTTCCAATTATGTATACAAAGCTTGTAAAAACAGGCATTATCTCAATGGAAAAACTTATTGACCTTTTGGTCATAAACCCGAGAAAACGCTTTCATATACCGCTTGGGGTAGACTTTTCTGTCTGGGATCTGGATGCAGAGTTTAGCGTTGACCCAGAGAAATTCCTTTCCAAAGGAAAGGCAACACCGTTTGAGGGGGAAAGGCTTTTCGGTGTGTGTTTACTCACAGTTTGTGACGGTAAGGTAGTTTATAATAAAAAAGATTTTGAATAGAAATATTTTGGGAGGAAATGGAAATGGCAAAAAGAACGGATATTAAGAAAATTCTGATTATTGGCTCCGGCCCTATCGTTATTGGTCAGGCGGCTGAGTTTGACTATGCCGGCACGCAGGCATGCCTCGCGCTTAAAGAGGAGGGATATGAGGTTGTCCTCTGTAACTCCAACCCTGCAACGATTATGACGGATACTACCATTGCGGATAAGGTGTATATGGAGCCGCTGACGCTTGAATATATTGCAAAGATTCTGCGCTATGAGCGCCCGGATGCTATCGTTCCCGGAATTGGCGGTCAGACAGGTCTTAACCTCGCTATGCAGCTTGAGAAAAAAGGTATTCTCAAAGAATGTGGCGTAGAGCTTCTCGGGACCAGCAGCGAAAGTATAGAAAGGGCAGAGGATAGAGAATTATTTAAAGAGCTCTGCCAGTCTATCGGTGAGCCTACAATTCCTTCCGAAATCACTTATAGCATTGAAGAAGCAAAAGAAGCTGCTAAACGCATCGGTTATCCGGTTGTTTTGCGCCCTGCATTCACACTTGGTGGAACAGGCGGCGGTTTTGCATATGATGAGGAAGAGCTTATCGATGTCGGTCTTAACGCATTTAAGCTTTCCCCTGTGCATCAGGTTCTTATCGAAAAGAGTGTTAAAGGTTATAAGGAAATTGAATTTGAAGTCATGCGTGACTCTAATGACCATGCAATTACCATCTGCGGCATGGAAAATGTCGACCCTGTGGGTGTCCACACCGGTGACTCTATCGTTGTCGCCCCTATCATGACGCTTAATGACCATGATCTTAAAATGCTCAACGATAGTGCTATCAAGCTTATTAAGGAGCTTAAAATCGAAGGCGGCTGTAATGTTCAGTTTGCTTTAAACCCCAATTCCAGCGAGTATTATCTTATCGAGGTAAACCCCCGCGTTTCTCGTTCCTCTGCGCTTGCTTCTAAAGCCAGCGGTTACCCTATTGCAAGAGTTACTGCTAAAATTGCTGTCGGCATGGCGCTTGAGGATATTGCTATTGCTAACACAAATGCGGCATTTGAGCCCAGCCTTGACTATGTTATTGCAAAGCTGCCGCGTTTCCCCTTTGATAAATTTACAACTGCTCCCAACACCCTCGGAACTCAGATGAAGGCAACGGGCGAGGTTATGGGAATCGGCTCTAACCTTGAGGAATGTCTCTTAAAATCAGTCCGCTCGCTTGAAATAGGTGCCTGCCATTTCCACCTTCCCAAGTTTGATCCTATGGAAACGAATCAACTGCTCGCTTATATAACTGAGTTTAAGGATGATAATATCTTTGCTATCGCAGAGCTCCTTCGCCGCGGAACCTCTGTCGAGAAGCTTTATGAAATCACACAGATCACTCCCTATTTCCTCGAATCGGTTAAAAAGATTGTGGATATGGAGAAAACTATTGAGGCTAACTACAAAGATTTGGAAACGCTTAAAGCTGCTAAGAAAATGGGCTTTGGCGATAAGTTTATAGCAAAGCTCTGGAAAATGAGTGAGCTTGAGGTTTATAACTTCCGTAAAGAACAGAATCTATTCCCCATATACCGAATGGTTGATACCTGCCACACCAATGCTTACATTCCTTATTTCTATTCGTCCTATACCGGAGAAAACGCATCTAAACTTACTGATAAAAAGAAAATCGTTGTTCTCGGCGCAGGTCCTATCCGTATCGGTCAGGGTGTCGAGTTCGACTATTCGACCGTTCACGCTGTAACTACTATCAAAAACTCCGGTTACGAGGCTATCATCATCAATAATAACCCCGAAACCGTTTCTACCGACTACACTACTGCGGACAAGCTCTATTTTGAGCCCCTCACGCCCGAAGATGTTATGAACATCATTGAGTTTGAAAAGCCTGAGGGAATAATCGCATCTCTCGGCGGTCAGACTGCTATCAACCTTGCAGAGCCTCTGCGTGAGCGCGGAGTAAAAATCATCGGTACTGACTGTGCAGCAATTGAGCGTGCTGAAAACCGCGATAGCTTTGAAAAGGTGCTTAATAGCTTGAATATCCCGCAGCCGAAAGGAAAAGCTGTCACCAAGATTGAGGACGGAATTAACGCAGCGGCTGAGATTGGTTATCCCGTTCTTGTCCGCCCCAGCTTTGTTCTGGGGGGAAGAGCAATGCAAATCGTCGCAAACGAGGAGCAACTTCGTCATTATCTTAAAACCGCTGTTGAAATCGATGAGGATAAGCCTGTTCTCGTTGATAAATATATTCAGGGTAAAGAGGTCGAGGTCGATGCTATTTGTGACGGTAGAGATGTATTCGTTCCGGGTATTATGGAACTTGTTGAACGCACCGGTGTTCATAGCGGCGACTCAATTAGTGTTTATCCCACATTCAGCATTTCTGATAAGGTAAAAGGAATTATTCTCCAGTATGCTAAAAAGCTTGGATTAGGTATTGGAATTATCGGTCTTTATAATATTCAGTTTATTGTTGACGAAAATGAAAACGTTTTTATCATTGAGGTTAATCCGCGCTCTTCCAGAACCGTCCCATTCCTTTCCAAAGCAACCGGATACAGCTTAGCTGATATAGCAACCGAGGTAATTTTGGGTAAGAGCCTTAAAGAGCAGGGAATTTTTGATATTTATCCGCAAGAGAAAAACAGAGTGTATGTCAAGGTTCCTGTATTCTCTTTTAACAAAATTCGCGGACTTGACGCATATCTTTCCCCTGAAATGAAATCCACCGGCGAAGCTATTGGTTATGATGATAAGCTTAATCGCGCTCTTTACAAAGCGCTTCAGGCTTCGGGTATGCATCTGCAAAATTACGGAACCGTGCTAGCCACCATCGCTGATAAGGATAAAGAGGAGGCTCTTCCGCTTATCCGCCGTTTCTACAACCTCGGATTTAACATTCAGGCAACTGAAGGAACCGCCAGCTTCCTTAAAGAAAATGGAATTCGTACTCATGTTCTCCAAAAAATCAGTGACGGTAGTGATGAAATCCCCGAAGCTATCCGTCAGGGACATATTGCTTATGTTATCAACACCCGCGATGTCGGTGCAGTGGGTCAGGCAAGCGATGGTCAGGAGATTCGCCGCGTTGCAACCGATAACAATGTCACTATCTTTACCGCATTAGATACCGTTCGCGTGCTTCTCGATGTTTTGGAAGAAACAACACTCACTATTTCCACTATTGATGCATAAAAGTAAGGAGCAGAAATGAAACAGGGACTTTTTGAAATTATCGAAAACACCCCGCTGACTGAAAATGTTTATAGAATGCGCTTGCGCGGTGATACATCTGATATTACCGCGTCGGGACAGTTTATAAACATTAAGCTTGATGGGCTTTATTTGCGCCGTCCCATATCGGTGTGTGACTGCGAGGGTGATGTTGTAACTATTATTTACAAGGTGGTTGGAAAAGGAACAGAGCAAATGTCCAACATGAAAAAGGGTAGCCTTGATGTTCTCACAGGTCTTGGTAATGGCTATGATACCCGTGACAGCGGCGATAAACCGCTGCTGCTTGGCGGAGGAGTCGGTGTTCCGCCGCTCTATATGCTTGCAAAACAGCTTATAAAAGAGGGAAAACAGGTTTCTGTTATTCTTGGATTTAATACTAAAAGTGAGGTTTTCTATAAAGAAGAGTTTGAGGCTCTTGGTGCAAATGTTACTGTTACAACAGTGGACGGTTCGCTCGGTGTTAAAGGTTTTGTAACCGATGCCGCTCGCAGTATGGATTATTCATATTACTATACCTGCGGTCCTGAGCCGATGCTTGGTGCAATTTACAGTAGCTTAAAAACCTCCGGCCAGCTCTCTTTTGAGGAGAGAATGGGATGCGGATTTGGGGCATGTATGGGCTGCTCCTGTAAAACCGTTACCGGTTATAAGAGAATTTGTAAAGATGGTCCTGTGCTTAAAAAGGAGGAAATTCTATGGGAAAAATGAATGTCAACCTTTGTGGCATAGAGCTTGATAATCCGGTTATCCCCGCAAGCGGAACTTTCGGTTATGGTTACGAATTTGCCGAGCTATATGACATTAATGTGCTGGGTACCTTCTCTTTTAAGGGAACTACCAAAGATGCCCGCTTCGGAAATCCTACTCCCCGTATTGCTGAATGTTATGCCGGTATGATCAATGCAGTAGGCTTGCAAAACCCGGGTGTTGAAAAGGTTATTTCCGAGGAACTACCGAAACTTAAAAAATGCTTTAATAAAAAGGTAATGGCAAATGTCAGCGGTTTTTCGATTGAGGATTATGCCTACACCTGTGAAAAGCTTGATAAAGAACAGCAGGTCGGCTGGCTTGAAGTTAATGTCAGTTGTCCCAATGTTCACGGCGGCGGAATGAGCTCCGGAACATCGCCTGAGGCTGCCGCTGAGGTTACAAAAGCCGTCAAAAAAGTTACAACCAAACCTGTCATTGTAAAGCTTTCCCCAAATGTAACCGATATTGTTTCCATTGCAAAAGCTTGTGAGGATGCAGGGGCGGATGGTATCAGCCTTATTAACACTCTGCTCGGAATGAGAATTGACCTTAAAACCAAAAAGCCCGTCATTGCCAATAAAATGGGTGGTTTTTCGGGAAGTGCTATCTTTCCGGTTGCAGTCAGAATGGTCTATCAGGTAGCAAATGCCGTTAAAATTCCTGTTGTTGGTATGGGTGGTGTGAGTAGCGCAGAGGATGTTATAGAAATGATGCTTGCCGGTGCAACGGCTGTTGAGGTTGGAGCGGCAAACCTTATCGATCCTTTTGTCTCACGAGATATTGTAAATAATCTGCCTGCTGTTATGGAAAAACATAATATAACGGCTCTAAAAGATATTATAGGAGGAGTTAAGTAATGGGTAAGGACGTAATTATTGCTTGCGATTTTGCAAGTGCACAAGATGTGTTTTCTTTCCTTGATAAATTTACTGAAAGAAAACCTTTTGTAAAGATCGGAATGGAGCTTTTTTATGCAGAAGGTCCTCAGATTGTTCGTGAAATAAAGAAGCGCGGTCACAAAATATTTCTTGATTTAAAGCTTCACGATATTCCGAATACTGTGAAAAAATCCATGGCTGTTCTTTCGCATCTCGATGTGGATATGACCAATCTTCACGCTGCAGGAACCTGTAGAATGATGCAGGCAGCTATCGAGGGCTTAACTCGCCCGGACGGTAGCAGACCGCTCCTTATCGCTGTAACCCAGCTTACCTCTACCGACCAAGAAAGTATGGAACAGGATCTTCTTATAAAAGAGCCTATTGATAAGGTTGTTATGCATTATGCTGCTAATGCCAAAAAGGCAGGACTTGATGGTGTTGTTTGTTCTCCTCTGGAGGCAGGTAAGGTCCATGAAACCTGCGGTGAGAAATTCTTAACCGTTACCCCCGGCGTCCGTTTTGCAGATGGTGACATCGGAGATCAGAAAAGGGTTATGACTCCGGCAGAAGCTAAAAAAATCGGTTCGGATTATATCGTTGTCGGCCGTCCAATCACAGCAGCCGAGGATCCTGTTGCGGCTTATAACCGTTGCGTTGCTGAATTTGTAGATTAAGGAGGAGTTTATAATGGAAAGCTATAAAAGAGAATTTATTCAGTTTCTTGAGGGCGCAGGAGTGCTTAAATTTGGAGATTTTACCGCAAAAAGCGGAAGAAAGATTCCTTATTTTATAAATGCCGGCGATATTAAGACAGGTGATCAGATTTCTAAACTCGGTGAGTTTTATGCCAAGGCTTACTTTGAAAAGGTTGGGAATAAGAAAACCGTTCTTTACGGACCTGCTTATAAGGGTATTCCCATTGCAGTTTCAGTAGCAGTTGCTCTTTCTAAAAATGACCTTGATGTTCCTTTCTTCTTTAATAGAAAAGAAGAAAAGGATCACGGTGAGGGTGGAGTGTTTGTCGGATATAAGCCCAAGGCAGGCGAAGAAATCGTTATTGTTGAGGATGTTATCACTGCAGGTACGGCTATTAGAGAAAGTATGTCTATTCTTTCATCTCTTGAGGGCTGTAAGGTTGCCGCTACATTTGTTATGGTAGACCGTAAAGAAAAAGGAAAGACGGAAAAATCCGCAATGGCAGAGGTTTCAGAGGAGTTTGGATTCCCTGTATATTCTGTTGTTGATGTATATGATATTATTGAATACCTCGAGGAAGACGAATCAAACCGTGAAAATGTTGAGCGCATTAAAAAATACCTTGAAGTAAACGGCGCAAAGCAATAAGAAAGGGACTTTTATAATGAGAAGCCTTATAGATATTGTTGATTTCTCGGTAGAAGAGCTTCGCGAGCTTATGGATACCGCTTGTGATATTAGCGAGCATCCTGAAAAATATGCTGAGAGCTGTAAAGGTAAAAAACTTGCTACCCTGTTTTTTGAGCCTTCAACCCGTACAAGACTCAGTTTTGAAGCGGCAATGCAGGAGCTTGGCGGTAGCGTTATTGGGTTTTCCGATGCAGGCAGCAGCTCGGCTTCAAAAGGCGAGAGCATGGCGGATACTGCAAAGGTTTTAAGCTGTTATGCAGATATTATGACCATTCGCCACCCGAAAGAGGGAGCACCTTATGTTGCAGCTAAAAATGCTACTATTCCTGTAATAAATGCAGGAGACGGGGGACACTGTCACCCCACACAAACCCTTGCCGATCTCTTAACCATCTATCGCGAAAAAGGTGGAATTGAGGGAATAACGGTTGGCTTTTGCGGTGACCTTAAATACGGCAGAACAGTCCATTCGCTTATTGCAGCTCTTTCCCGTTATCCTAATATTAAAATTGTTCTTATCTCTCCCATGGAACTGCATATTCCCGACTATGTTAAAGAGGATGTTCTTAAAAAGAACAATATGCCCTTTCGGGAAACAACCTCGCTTGAGGATGCTCTTGCTGAGCTTGATGTTTTGTATATGACAAGAATTCAGCGGGAGCGATTTGATAATCAAAAAACCTATGAGCGTTTAAAAGACAGTTATATTCTCACTGTTGATAAGCTTGAAAATGCTAAAAAAGATATGAGCATTCTTCATCCGCTGCCGAGAGTAAACGAAATAAGTGTCAAGGTTGATGATGACCCGCGAGCCTGCTATTTCAGACAGGTGCTTAACGGCAAGCTAATGCGTATGGCACTCATTTTAAAGCTGCTTGATGAGGCAAATAAGCCGCAAGAGCACATCGAGCAAGCGGATAATGAGCTTCTTATAAATAAAATTCAATGTACCAATCCCAGATGCATCAGCTCTGTTGAACAGGAGCTTGATAGTATATTTAAACTCACAGATGAAAACTCCGGCGTTTACAGATGTATTTATTGTGAATGTCAGGCAATCGTAAAGGAGAATGAATAATGGCTATCTTTATTAATGAGCCCTCACACACTTTTCATGAGTATCTTTTAATCCCCGGTTACTCCTCGGAACAGTGTGTTCCTGCAAATGTCAGCCTTAAAACCCCTCTTGTTCGTTATAGACGTGGAGAGGAACCCGCTATTAAAATGAATATACCTCTCGTTTCCGCTATCATGCAGTCCGTGTCTGATGATCGCATGGCGGTTGCACTTGCCACCGAAGGCGGTGTTTCCTTTATCTATGGCTCTCAATCGATTGAGGATGAAGCCGCAATGGTAAAGCGTGCTAAAAGCTATAAAGCCGGATTTGTTAAGAGTGATTCAAACATCGGTCCTGATGCCACTATGGCAGATGTTGTTGCGTTGAAAGAGAAAACAGGACATTCTACCGTTGCTGTCACTTCAGATGGAACTGCAGAGGGTAAGCTTCTCGGCATCGTCACCGGCAGAGATTATCGTGTCAGCCGTATGGACCCTGAAACTAAGGTTAAAGAGTTTATGACCCCCTTTGAAAAGCTCATTTGGGCAAAAGAGGGAACAACCCTGAAAGAAGCAAATGATATTATTTGGGATAATAAATTAAACTCTCTGCCCATCATAGATGAAGAAGGAAAACTTTGTTATTTTGTTTTCCGTAAGGACTATGACACACATAAACAAAATCCCAATGAGCTTTTAGACAGCTCCAAGCGTTATGTTGTTGGAGCGGGTATCAACACCCGAGACTATGCACAGCGTGTTCCGGCGCTTATTGAGGCAGGCGCAGATGTTTTGTGTATTGACTCGTCGGAAGGTTTTTCTGAGTGGCAGAGACTCACTATCAACTGGATCCGCGAGAAATATGGTGAGAGCGTAAAGGTCGGTGCGGGTAATGTTGTTGATGCCGAAGGCTTCAGATTTCTTGCCGACTGTGGTGCTGATTTTATTAAGGTCGGTATTGGCGGCGGTTCTATCTGTATCACTCGAGAGACGAAGGGTATCGGTAGGGGACAGGCAACCGCACTTATCGAGGTCTGCAAAGCTCGTGATGAATATTTTGAGGAAACCGGAATTTATGTTCCTGTCTGCTCTGACGGCGGTATTGTTTATGACCATCATATGACGCTTGCACTTGCTATGGGTGCTGATTTCATCATGCTTGGACGCTATTTTGCCAGATTTGATGAAAGTCCGACAAACCGTGTTAATATAGGCGGTACATATTATAAAGAGTATTGGGGTGAAGGCTCCAACCGCGCCCGTAACTGGCAGAGATATGATCTCGGCGGCGACAAGAAACTTTCTTTTGAAGAAGGGGTCGATTCTTATGTTCCTTATGCCGGCAAACTTAAGGATAATGTTGCCCTCTCACTTAGCAAGGTGAAATCTACCATGTGCAACTGCGGAGCTCTTTCTATTCCCGAGCTTCAGCAAAAAGCAAAGCTTACCCTTGTATCTGCAACCAGCATTGTTGAGGGTGGAGCTCACGATGTTATTCAGAAAGAAAAAACGACTTCTATGAAGTAATTTTTAAGGAAAAATCCATTTTCTGTGCCTTGACACAAATTTAGCAATATGGTATAATTTATTGCGTGATTTGAATATCATTTTCTGCGACTGACGGAAGAAAGTGGAGCACCACTGAGGAGCAGAGAATGAGGGATTTTCCCATTTTGGCCGACCGTCTGGGCACAGTTAACTTTTTTATAGGAAGTTAAGTGTGCCCTTTGCTGTTTTTAGGAGGTAAAATCATGAAAAAAGTCGGTATTGTCATGGGGAGCGATAGTGATCTTCCCATTATAAAAAAAGCAACTGATATGTTAAAGGAACTTGAGATTCCTTTCGAGGTGCATATCTATTCTGCGCATAGAACTCCAGTAGAGGCTCGCGATTTTGCACTCTATGCCCGAGAAAAAGGCTTTGGAGTTTTAATTGCTGCTGCAGGTATGGCAGCTCACCTTGCAGGTGCGATTGCCGCTAATACAACCTTGCCCGTTATCGGAATTCCCTGTAAATCTTCTAATCTTGACGGTATGGACGCTCTGCTTTCCACCGTTCAGATGCCTTCGGGCATCCCTGTTGCAACCGTTGCGATAAACGGCGGCGCAAATGCAGCCCTGCTTGCAGCGCAGATGTTAGCTATCGAGGATAAAGAGCTCGCTGCAAAGCTGGATCAAAAGAGAAGAGACGCTGCTGCGGTAGTTCTTAAAAAAGATGCCGAAGTCATGAACAATCTTTAATTTGTTGTAAAAAAATTATCATATAAGGAGCAAAAAATTATGGAAAAGAAACTCGTTTACACAGGAAAAACCAAAGATGTTTTCGCACTCCAAAATGGAAACTATCTGCTCAAATTTAAAGATGACTGCACCGGTAAAGATGGTGTTTTTGATCCCGGCGAGAATTCTGTCGGACTTACTATCGATGGTGTCGGTGATGTCAATCTCCGTATGTCTGTTTACTTTTTTGAAAAGGTTAATGCCGCCGGTATTAAAACCCACTATGTAAGCGCTGACCTTGAAAATACAACCATGGAAGTTCTTCCTGCAAAAGTATTCGGTAAGGGTCTTGAGGTTATCTCCCGCCATAAAGCTGTCGGAAGCTTCCTGCGCCGTTATAGTGATTATATCGAGGAGGGGGCAGACCTTCCTGCATATGTTGAAATGACCTTTAAAAACGATGAAAAGGGCGATCCTCTTGTCACTAAAGATGGACTTGTTGTTCTCGGCGTTATGACTGATGAGCAGTATGAGGATATGAAGATTATGACCCAGAAGATTACCCAAATTGTTGCCGATGATCTTAAGGAAAAAGGTCTTGTTCTTTATGATATTAAGTTTGAGTTCGGCTACGATGCAGACGGAAAGGTTATGCTCATTGATGAGATTGCCTCCGGTAATATGCGTGTTTATAAAGATGGCGAATACATCGATCCGATGACGCTTTCCAAGCTTTTCTTTGCTTGATCTTTTCTGAAATAGATTAAGGAGGAAATAATTCTTGGGCGGTTTTTTTGGAATTGCTTCGAAAGAGGATTGTATGATGGATGTGTTTTTCGGGGTGGACTATCACTCCCATCTCGGAACACGCCGCGCAGGACTTGCGGCTTTTGATAAAGAGATAGGGCTGCAGCGCAAGATCCATAATATTGAGAATTCTCCTTTTCGAACAAAATTCGAACATATTTTTGATGAAATGCAGGGAACATCGGTCATCGGCTGTATCAGTGATAGTGACCCTCAGCCCTTGCTTATTCGCTCCCATCACGGCACCTATGCCATTTGCATGGTTGGACTAATTAATAATGCCGAGGAGCTTATTGATAAATATCTTTCTTCCACAGGTGATCATTTTGATGCCATGACAGGCGGCAAGGTAAACTCGGTAGAGCTTCTTTCTGCACTTATAAATCAGAAAAAGGACTTTGTTGAGGGAATAAAATTTGCTCAAGAGGTTATAGACGGAACGGCATCTATTCTGATTTTAAGGGAAAACGGCTCTCTTATCGCCGCGCGTGACCGTGTGGGCAGATTACCTGTCCATATCGGAAAGTCCGAAAACGGTTATTGTGTTTCTTTTGAAACCTTTGCGTACTTAAAGCTTGGTTTTGAGGACTTTGCAGAGCTTGGTCCCGCAGAGATAGTGGAAATTACAGCTGAGGGGATGACGCAGCTTTCTCCTCCCGGCGAGGAAATGAAAATTTGTGCTTTCCTTTGGAGCTATTATGGCTATCCCACTTCGAGCTATGAGGGTATCAATGTTGAAGCTATGCGCTATCGTAACGGTGCGATTCTAGCTGAAAATGATATTGATAATAACTTTGCAGATGATGTAGATTATGTCGGTGGTGTGCCTGATTCAGGAACTCCGCATGCAATAGGCTATGCCAATAAAAGTGGTGTACCCTTTGCAAGAGCTTTTATTAAATACACTCCGACATGGGCACGCAGCTTTACACCGCCCCGACAGGAAGATAGAAAGAAAATCGCTAAAATGAAACAGATTCCCGTACATGAGCTGATACAGGGAAAAAGCCTTTTATTTGTCGATGATTCTATCGTCCGCGGTACACAGCTTAAAGAAACTGTTGACTTCCTGTATGAAAACGGTGCAAAGGCGGTTCATATGCGTTCTGCCTGCCCACCCATCATGTACGGTTGTAAATTTTTAAACTTCTCCAGAGCTACTGACGATATGGAGCTTATTGCTCGTAGAGTTATTATGGAGCTCGAAGGGGAAGAGGGCTTTAAATATATTGATGAATACAGCGATTCAAATACTGAACGCGGAAAAAACCTCCGCAAAGCAATTTGTGAAAAACTTCATTTTGCATCACTGGAGTTTCAGTCTTTAGAAGGTGTTATCAAGGCAATCGGTCTCGAGCCCTGTAAGCTTTGCACCTACTGCTGGAACGGAAAGGAATAATTATGAATACACAATCAAGATCTGATAGCTATGCAGCTGCCGGCGTTGATATTACTGCCGGATATAAAGCAGTTGAACTTATGAAACAGCATATTGCGAAAACTATGACAAGTGGGGTTTGCTCCGATGTCGGCGGTTTCGGCGGTCTGTTTGAACTCGATGTAACGGGTATGACACGCCCTGTTTTAGTCAGCGGAACAGATGGCGTCGGAACAAAATTAAAGCTTGCTTTTTTAATGGATAAGCACGATACCGTCGGTATTGACTGCGTTGCCATGTGTGTTAATGACATCGTTTGCAGTGGTGCAAAACCGCTCTTTTTCCTTGACTATATTGCTTGCGGAAAAAATGTTCCCGAGCGTATTGCAGATATAGTAAAGGGCGTTTGTGAGGGTTGTGTACAGTCAGGCGCTGCACTTATCGGCGGTGAAACCGCTGAAATGCCAGGCTTCTATCCTGTTAATGAATATGACCTTGCAGGTTATTGCACCGGTGTTGTCGATAAAGCAAAAATTATTGATAACAAAACGATGCGAGCAGGTGATGTGGTAATTGCTCTTGCCTCGAGTGGTGTTCACTCTAATGGTTTTTCGCTTGTTCGCAAGGTGTTTGATGTTGAGAATAATGACATTACGAAACCTTTGACAGAACTTGGCGGTAAATCCATCGGCGAAACTCTGCTCACGCCTACCAAAATTTATGTAAAACCCGTCCTTGCGCTTTTAGAAAAGGTTAAGGTTAAGGGAATTTCACATATCACCGGCGGTGGTTTTTATGAGAATATTCCTCGCAGTATTCCCGATGGTCTCGGTGCAAAAATTCAAAAATCTGCTGTTAGAATTTTGCCGATTTTTGAGCTCATTGCAAAAACCGGAAATATCAGTGAGCGTGATATGTTCAACACCTTTAATATGGGTGTCGGTATGAGCATTGTTGTAGCAAAAGAGGAAGCAGAGCTTGCTCTTTCAATCCTTCGCGAAAATGGAGAAGATGCTTATCTCATTGGAGAGATTATCACTTCCGATGATAAAATTATTATTGAGTAATTGTCTTTAGGAAAGGAATAGAGTATGAAGGAGCGCAAGGCAAGAATTGCCGTTCTCGTTTCAGGTGGCGGAACCAATTTGCAGGCATTGATTGATGCTCAGAATAAGGGTATTATTAACAGTGGTAAAATTGAGCTTGTATTGTCCAATAATCCCTCAGCTTTTGCACTTGAGCGTGCCAAAAGAGCAGGTATTGCATCGGCAGTCATTTGTAAAAAGCAGTGCAAAGATCAAAATGAGTTTGAGGAAAAAATGAAAGCACTTCTTAAAGAATATAGGATCGATCTTATTATTCTTGCAGGCTTTATGGCGATTTTGAGCGAAAACTTCACAAGTGCTTATCCCAAACGAATTATTAATGTGCATCCTTCACTTATTCCGTCCTTCTGTGGTAAAGGCTTTTATGGATTGCATGTTCATGAAGCGGCGCTAAGCTTTGGTGTTAAGGTAACGGGTGCGACCGTTCATTTTGTTAATGAAATTCCGGATGGCGGCGAGATAATCCTGCAAAAAGCGGTAAATATTCGGGAAAATGACACTCCCGAAACGCTGCAAAAAAGAGTAATGCGCCTCGCAGAATGGAAAATTTTGCCCGAGGCTGCAGAAAAGGTTTGTCAGCAAATTATATCAATGCAATAAAAGGGGAGAATGTTATGAATATTTATGAGATTAATGATATTGCAAAACTTATAGAGGGGAATTCCTATGTCGGCAGAGGTATCGTAATCGGAAAATCGGAGGACGGTAAGAAAGCCTGTATGGCATATTTCATCATGGGCAGAAGCTCAAATAGCCGCAACCGCGTTTTTGTAGAACGCGATGGCTGCATTTTTACCGAGCCTTTCGATGCCTCCAAGGTTGAGGACCCAAGTCTTATCATTTATGCTGCTGTCCGCAGTCATGAAAATAAACTTATCGTTACCAACGGCGATCAGACTGATACGATTTACAATACATTAAAAGCGGGAGGCACATTTACAGATGCTCTTGAAACCCGTGAGTTTGAACCCGATGCTCCTAACTTCACTCCCCGTATCAGCGGTATGCTTACCTTTGAGGATAAGGATTTTTCGTATCAAATGAGTATTCTTAAGAGCGCCGATGAAAAGGGAACCGCCTGCAATCGTTACAGCTATTCTTACCCTTCGCTTGCGGGACTTGGACACTTTATTCACACTTATGTTTGCGATGGTAACCCCATTCCCACATTCCAAGGAGAGCCTGAACGTATCGCTATTCCAAATAACATTGACACATTTACAAACTCCCTTTGGAATTCACTTGATAAGGACAACAAGATTTCTCTTTATGTTCGCTATATCGATTTAGAAAGCGGAAAAGAAGAGAACCGAATGATTAATAAAAATAACTGAGGAGAATAAAATGAAAGAGTTTGAACTGAAATATGGCTGTAACCCTAACCAGAAACCTGCAAAAATCTTTATGCAGGACGGCTCTGAGCTTCCCATCAAGATTCTTTGCGGAAGACCCGGTTATATTAATTTTTTAGATGCCTTTAACTCATGGCAGCTTGTAAAAGAGCTTAAAGAGGCTCTTGGTCTGCCTGCTGTTACTTCCTTTAAGCATGTCAGCCCCACCTCTGCAGCTGTTGGAATTCCCCTTTCGGACAACCTTAAAAAAGCCTGCTTTGTTGATGATATTGAAGGGCTTGATGAGTCCCCCCTCGCTTGTGCTTATGCAAGAGCAAGAGGAACCGATAGAATGTGCTCTTTCGGTGACTGGGTAGCTCTTTCTGATGTTTGCGATGTTACTACCGCACTTATGATAAAGCGTGAGGTCTCAGACGGTATTATTGCACCGGGATATGAGCCCGAGGCTCTTGAGATTCTTAAGTCCAAGAGAAAAGGAAACTATAATATTGTTGAAATTGATCCGAATTATGTTCCCGCTCCGATTGAGCATAAACAGGTTTATGGTATCACATTTGAACAGGGAAGAAATAATTTTGAAATTAATAAAGAGCTGCTTTCCAATATCGTAACCGCGAATAAGGACCTTCCGGAAACTGCCGTTCGTGATCTTATTATTGCATTAATTACGTTGAAATACACCCAGTCCAACTCGGTTTGCTATGCAGTTGACGGACAGGCTATCGGAGTAGGAGCAGGACAGCAATCCAGAATTCACTGCACACGCCTTGCAGGAACAAAAGCAGATACATGGTTCCTGCGTCAGCATGAAAAGGTTTTAAACCTTCCTTTCCTTTCAACTTTGGGAAGACCTGATCGTGATAATGTTATTGACGGATATATTAATGGTAATGAAGAGGATGTCTGTGCCGACGGTATTTGGCAGAACTATTTCACCCGCCAGCCCGAAAAGCTTACTGAAGATGAGAAAAAAGAGTACCTTGCAGGTATTACCGGTGTAGCTTTAGGCTCGGATGCATTTTTCCCGTTTAGTGATAATATTGAAAGAGCCTATCGCAGTGGCGTTAAGTATATCGCAGAGCCGGGTGGGTCTATCCGTGATGACGCAGTTATTTCTTGTTGTGATAAATATGATATGACTATGGCATTTACCGGAATGAGACTGTTCCATCATTAATGGAGGATCATAAATGAAAATATTGGTTGTCGGTGGCGGCGGAAGAGAACACGCCATCATTAAGAAAATCAAAGAAAATAAATCGGTTACTGAAATTTTTGCTCTCCCCGGAAACGGCGGTATCGCAAAGGATGCAACTTGTGTTTCTGTTGATGCCAAAGACATTGAGGGTATCGTAAAATTTGCAGTAGAAAATAAAATAGACTATGCTGTTGTAGCACCGGATGACCCCTTGGTGCTCGGCGCAGTTGATGCGCTTGAGGAAAAGGGTATTGCTTGCTTTGGACCCAAAGCTTCTGCTGCAATTATCGAGGGTAGTAAGGTTTTCTCTAAAAAACTTATGAAAAAATATAATATTCCCACTGCAGCATATGAAGTGTTTGATGATATGGATGCGGCTTTAAAATATCTTGAAACCGCTCCTATTCCAACCGTTATTAAGGCGGATGGTCTTGCTCTCGGTAAAGGTGTTATTATCGCGGAAACTCGCGAGCAGGCAATAGACGCTGTTCGCTCTATGATGCAGGATAAGGTTTTTGGAAAAAGCGGCGATAATATTGTAATTGAGGAGTTTTTAACAGGCCCCGAGGTTTCGGTTCTTTCCTTTACCGATGGAAAAACCGTTATTCCCATGATCTCCTCTATGGATCATAAACGCGCAGGGGATGGGGATACCGGTCTCAATACCGGCGGTATGGGAACGATTGCTCCCAATCCTTATTACACCCCTGAAATTGCAAAAGAATGTATGGAAAAGATTTTTCTTCCAACTGTTCAGGCAATGAACAGTGAGGGAAGAACCTTTAAAGGTTGCCTTTATTTCGGTCTGATGCTGACTCCTAATGGTCCTAAGGTTATTGAATACAACTGTCGTTTTGGTGATCCCGAAACACAGGTCGTTCTGCCTCTTTTGGAAACCGATCTACTGTCTGTTATGCAGGCGGTAACCGAGGAGAGACTCGGAGAAACTCCGGTTAAATTCAGCGATAAAAATGCTTGCTGCGTTATTATGGCATCAAAAGGCTATCCGTCTAAATATGAAAAAGGGTTTGAAATGTCTATCCCTGAAGATATTTGGGATAAAGTTTATGTCGCAGGCGCTGCTAATAATAAAGATAATAAGCTTGTAACCAATGGCGGTAGAGTTTTGGGTGCAACTGCTGTGGCAGATTCGCTTGAAAACGCTGTTTCTGACGCTTATATGCTTGTAAAGCAAATTAACTTTACAAACGCATATTACCGTAATGATATAGGTGCAAATGCCTTAAAAGCAGGGGAGGTTAAATAAAAATGGTATATAGAGTTTTTGTTGAAAAGAAAAAAGAACTTGCGAATGAGGCAAAGGCATTATTGGGTGATGTCCGCACACTGCTTGGTATCAACGCACTCACTGATGTTCGTATTTTTAATCGTTATGATGCTGAAAATATCACAGAGGAACTGTTTGAATATGCAAAGAAAACAGTTTTTTCCGAGCCACAGCTTGATATAGTCTCTGATGACATTTCTGCAGATGGTGCTACCGTTTTTGCAGTAGAATTTCTGCCCGGTCAGTTTGATCAGCGCGCTGATTCTGCTGCACAGTGTATTCAAATCATTTCACAGGGTGAGCGCCCCACCATCCGTGCTGCTAAAGTTTATGTGCTTTACGGAGCGCTTTCGGAAAACGAGCTTAATGAAATTAAAAAGTATGTTATCAACCCTGTCGAATCAAGAGAAGCTTCTCTTGATAAGCCTGAAACACTTGAAATGCAGTATGCTGTTCCTACCGAGGTTAAAACTCTTGATGGTTTTTGCGAGCTTGATGAAAAGGGACTTGCTGATTTTATTTCGGAATATGGTCTGGCTATGGATGCTGCCGATATTGCTTTCTGTCAGCAGTATTTTAAAACCGAGCAGCGTGATCCTACTATCACGGAAATCCGAATGATTGATACCTACTGGTCCGACCACTGCCGTCATACAACGTTTAACACGGTTATTGACGATGTTAAGTTCCAAGATGAGCTTTTACAAAAGGCGTACGATGATTATATTAATACCCGTAAAGAGCTTAACAGAACAAAGCCTATCTGCCTTATGGATCTTGCAACTGTTGCGGTGAAGTATCTTAAAAAACAAGGCAAGCTTGATAAGCTTGACGAGTCTGAGGAAATTAATGCCTGCACTGTTAAGATCGATGTAGAGGTTGATGGCAAGGTAGAGCCCTGGCTTCTCCTCTTTAAAAATGAGACTCATAACCATCCCACAGAAATTGAGCCTTTCGGCGGCGCAGCGACCTGTATCGGTGGTGCTATCCGTGATCCTCTGTCGGGTAGATCTTATGTATACGGGGCAATGCGTGTCACAGGTGCAGCTGATCCTCTAAAACCTGTTAATGAAACCATTAAGGGTAAACTTCCGCAGCGTAAAATTGTTACAACTGCAGCAGCAGGATATTCCTCTTACGGTAACCAGATAGGTCTTGCCACCGGTATCGTTGATGAGCTTTATCATGATGGCTATGCTGCAAAGAGAATGGAAATCGGTGCTGTTATTGCAGCAACTCCTGCTGAAAATGTTCGCCGTGAGACTCCCGCACCCGGAGATATTATTATTCTCCTTGGTGGAAATACGGGTAGAGATGGATGCGGCGGAGCAACCGGATCATCTAAATCACACACCTCTAAATCGCTTGAAACTTGCGGTGCTGAGGTTCAAAAGGGAAATGCACCCGAAGAACGTAAGCTTCAGCGTCTTTTCAGAAATGGTGAGGCTTGTCGTATGATTAAACGGTGTAATGACTTTGGCGCCGGCGGTGTTTCGGTTGCTATCGGCGAGCTTGCGGACGGTTTGGAAATTGATTTGAATGCTGTTCCTAAAAAATACGAGGGGCTTGACGGTACCGAGCTTGCAATCAGTGAATCACAGGAGCGTATGGCTGTTTGCATTGAAGCCAAGGATAAAGACCGTTTTCTTGAGCTTGCAAAAAGTGAAAATCTTCAGGCAACCCCCGTTGCAGTTGTAAAAGAAGAGGCTCGCCTCGTTATGAACTGGAATGGAAAGAAAATTGTTGATATTAGCCGTGAATTTTTAAATTCGAACGGTGCTGACAAGCATATCAGCATTACAGCTGCTCAACCCCAGGCTTACGATAAAAAAATCTCGGGAAGCTTTGTTGAAAATATAAAGGCACAGGCGGCAGATTTGAATATTTGTTCCAAACGAGGTCTTTCCGAGCGTTTTGACTCTACCATCGGTGCAGGAACAGTTCTTATGCCGTTTGGAGGAAAAAATCAGCTCACTCCTATCCAGAGTATGGTGCAAAAAATCTCTGTTGAGAAAAAACACACCGACGACTGTTCCTTTATGTCTTGGGGATATAACCCCTTTATTACTGAAAAAAGTCCATATCATGGTGCGTATCTTGCAGTTGTTGAGTCTGTTTGTAAACTTATCGCTTCAGGCGCATCTTTTGAGGATGTTTATTTAACATTCCAAGAGTATTTTGAGCGTGTTGGTAAAGATGGAAAGCGTTGGGGGAAACCCCTTGCAGCCCTGCTCGGTGCTTTCAAGGCTCAAATGGATCTCTCGATCGGCTCTATCGGCGGTAAGGACTCCATGAGCGGCACTTTTGAGGATCTTGATGTTCCTCCTACACTCGTTTCCTTTGCTGTTACAACAGGTAAAGTCAGTGAGGTCGTTTCTCCTGAGTTTAAAAAGGCAGGGAATAAGGTTTATTTACTCGCTCCCGAATATAATGAGGATAATCTTCCTAAAGCAGAGTCGCTTATCTCTGTTTTTGACCAAGTAACAGAGCTTATGCGCAGCGGAAAGGCTGTTTCCTGCTACACCTGCGGTATGGGTGGCATTAGTGAGGCAGTTATGAAAATGTGCTTTGGTAACGGACTCGGTTTTAAATATAATGATGAGTCCATGTGTCCTAACTGCATTTTTGGATATAATTATGGTGCATTTGTAGTGGAGGTTACCGAGGATATTGATAACGCTAAGCTTGTCGGTACCGTTACTGATGACAGCAAAATTACTTTTGAGACTGATAGTGTCAGCCTTGATGAATTGCTTACAATTTATGAGGATAAGCTTGAAAGTGTTTATAGCTGCAATATCCCTGATAGAAAAACTCCGATGGAGAATTTCTCCTTCTCGGCTACTGAAAGGGTTGCCCCTGCTATAAAGGTTGCAAAGCCGAAGGTTCTCATTCCCGCTTTCCCCGGAACTAACTGCGAGTTTGACTCTGCAAAAGCTATTCGCGATGTCGGCGGTGATCCTGAAATCATAGTTATCAATAACCTTTCTTCTGCGGGAATTCGTGAAAGTATTCAATATTTTGCTGATAAGCTTAAAGATGCACAAATCGTCTTTCTACCCGGTGGATTTTCGGGTGGTGATGAGCCGGACGGAAGCGGTAAATTTATAACAGCCTTCTTCCGTAACGGCGAAATTAAAGATGGCGTTACAGACCTTCTTGAAAATCGTGATGGACTTATGTGCGGTATCTGTAACGGCTTCCAAGCCCTTATTAAGCTCGGTTTGGTGCCTTACGGTAAGATTATAGATACCGATGAATCCTGCCCGACACTAACTTATAATACTATTGCACGTCATCAGTCTCGTATTGTCAGAACAAGAATTGCGTCTAATAAGTCTCCGTGGCTTGCACTTACGGAAGTGGACGAGATCTACAATGTTCCGATCTCACATGGTGAAGGTAGATTTTTTGCAAGTGAGGAGCTTATTCGCCGCCTTGCCGCAAACGGACAAATTGCCACACAATATGTTGATTTTGATGGTAATGCAACAAGCGATGTTCACTTTAACCCCAATGACTCTATGTATGCAATCGAGGGAATCACATCTCCTGATGGCAGGGTTTTTGGTAAAATGGGTCATAGTGAACGAATTGGTTCGGGACTTTATAAGAATGTCCCCGGAAATTATGACATTCGCATGTTTGAATCGGCTATCCGCTATTTTAAATAAGAGGAGTAATATAAAATGGGCTATAAATCAGATATTGAAATTGCACAAGAGTGCAAAATGCGTCCTATAACTGAAATTGCAAAAGTCGCACATGTTGACGAAAAGTATATCGAACAGTATGGTAGATATAAAGCAAAAATAGATCCTGCTCTTCTTTCCGAAACCGATCGGAAAGATGGAAAGCTCATTCTTGTAACTGCTATAACACCCACTCCTGCCGGGGAAGGAAAAACCACAACTACCATCGGACTTGCTGATGGTCTCAAAAGAATAGGCAAGGATGTAACTGTTGCACTGCGTGAGCCTTCGCTCGGTCCTGTATTTGGTGTTAAAGGCGGAGCTGCCGGCGGTGGATATGCACAGGTTGTTCCTATGGAGGACATTAATCTGCATTTTACGGGTGATTTCCATGCAATCGGTGCTGCAAATAACCTGCTTGCTGCAATGCTTGATAACCATATTCAGCAAGGAAATGCTCTCAATATTGATGTCCGTAAAATCACATGGAAACGCTGCGTCGATATGAATGATCGCCAGCTTCGCTTTGTTGTAAACGGACTTGGCGGTAAAACAAACGGCGTTCCTCGTGAGGATGGATTTGATATTACCGTTGCCTCTGAAATTATGGCTGTTCTTTGTCTATCAAGCTCTATAACGGATCTGAAAGAGCGTCTATCCAAAATTATTGTAGGCTACACTTATGATGATAAGCCTGTCACCTGTGGTCAGCTTAAAGCTGCCGGTGCCATGACTGCGCTTTTGAAAGATGCGATTAAACCCAACCTTGTTCAAACCTTGGAGGGAACCCCTGCATTTGTTCACGGCGGCCCTTTTGCAAATATTGCACATGGCTGTAACTCTGTTATGGCAACACGCCTTGCTCTTAAAATGGGCGATTATACGGTTACTGAAGCAGGATTTGGTGCAGATCTCGGCGCAGAGAAATTCCTTGATATTAAATGCCGGATGGCGGGGCTTACTCCTGATGCCGTTGTTGTTGTTGCGACTGTCCGCGCTTTGAAAATGCATGGTGGCCTTGCAAAAACAGAGCTTGCAACTGAGGATCTTATAGCTCTTGAAAAAGGAATTCCTAACCTCCTTCGCCATGTTTCTAATATTAAAAATGTTTATAAGCTTCCGTGTGTTGTTGCGGTAAATCGTTTTCCGACAGATACGGATAAGGAAATTGAGTTTATTATTGAAAAATGCCGTGAACTCGGTGTAAATACTGTTCTGTCTACTGTTTGGGCAGATGGAGGCCGCGGCGGGGAGGAGCTGGCAAAAGAGGTTGTTCATCTCTGTGAGGAGGAAAAAGGTGATTTCACATTTTCCTATGAGCTTGAGAGCACTATTGAGCAAAAGATTGAAGCTATTGTAAAAAAGGTTTACGGTGGCGACGGTGTCACATTTATGCCCAATGCAAAAAAACAGATAGCTCAGCTCACCGAGCTCGGATTTGCCAATTGCCCCGTGTGCGTTGCTAAAACCCAGTATAGCTTCTCGGATGACCCCACAAAGCTTGGAGCTCCCCAAGGCTTTACGGTAACGGTAAAAAATGTTAAGGTTTCTGCAGGTGCCGGTTTTATTGTGGTGCTTACGGGTGATATTTTAACCATGCCCGGATTGCCAAAGATTCCTGCCGCAGAACGCATTGATGTTGATGAAAATGGTAAAATTACTGGCTTGTTCTAAAAAAATCAGCTCCGCATTAAATGCGGATCTGATTTTTTAAAATAATTTTCTATTTTTCTTGAAATATAGAATGAAATATGAGATAATGTCCTTATTATAGTTTAAAGCGGTGAAATGTATGAGTAACAGAGAAGGGAAATATAGGGTATACCATGTTTCAAAAAAAATGAGGTGTACTTTGCTTAATATTATAGCAATTGCTTTTTTAATTATTTGTGCTGTTATTTCTATTGTTATAGCTTCATTTGCGCAGGGTAAAAAGAATAATTCTTCCTTGTTGCATTCTTCTATCTCTGAAATCAGTTCTGTTATTGCAGAAAAAGAGGTTTCATCAATAGCAGTTGTTGAGCAAGAATCATCGCTTGCTCCCTCATCTTCATCGCAGCAATCTTCTTCTCGCTCTCAAACACTTACATCCTCAAAAAAACAGTCGGCTTCTGTAAACTCGGTCACGGCAGCAAATAATTCAAGCCTTATTTATGATATTACTGCTGTTGCCGAAAATTGGACTTTTGTAATTGATAAATCTAAGCCTGTCCCGCTACAGCCAAGGGTTGAAGATGGCTTTTTTTCGTCGGCAATGTTTGTTGGGGATTCTATCACAACGGGTATTGACCTTTATTCTATTATAAAAGGTGCCCCTGTTGTTGCTTATACCGGAATAAATACTAATACGGTTTTAACCCGTCAGGTTATTAGAACCTCTCAAGGCAAAATAACCTTTTTGCAGCAGATGGCAAAATATGATCCCAAGCATATCTACATTATGATGGGTATTAACGGTATCGCTTTTCAAACAAAGTCAAATTTGATTGATGGTTATGCAAAGTTTGTAGATCGGGTAAAAGCACAGCACCCCAATGCGATTATTTATTTACAATCCATTCTGCCTGTAACAGCGAAAAAACAGCAGAATGACAGCCGATTTGCTAATAAAAAAATTAATGAATATAATGCGGCAATTTTAAAGCTTGCAAAAGAAAAAGGTGTTTATTATTTGAATGTCGCTGAGGCATTTAAAGATGGTAACGGAAATCTTCCTGCAAACGCTTCGTCTGATGGAATTCATTTTGGTCCGGCTTATTATAAACGCTGGATAGAATATTTAAAAACACATACTGTTTATACCGGAAAAATCCCCCAAGTTGAGAGCTCGACTTCCAGTAAAACGGTTTCAGTTGTAAGACCTCCGGTAAGCTCCCAAGACTCAATTTCTTCAACAATCGCAGAAACCGAAAGTACAGTTACACAGTAACATAAAGAGAGCCCCCCCGCGGACTAAAGCCCGCGGGGAGCTTCTCTTTATGTTGGATTATTAGCTGCAAGCACAGCCGCATCCGTTGTTGTCATTACCACAGCAGCAAACCAGGATGACGATGAGCAGGATGATCCAGGTGCAGTTACCGTTACCAAAGAAATTGTTTCCACACATGAGCGTTTCCTCCTTTTTTTAGATTTCATGATATACTATGAAAAATCGGAGAAAATGGTTACAGTGGAGCTTAAAACTTTTTATCATTTAAAAAATGCAGAAAAGAAAAGATATATTAAGAAAAAAGAAGATATTTTAATTTTTTCAGCTTATTTAGGAAAATTTTCCAAAAAAATAATATTTGACTTTCTT
>JAZQMT010000008.1:0-12742 GCA_045543635.1 Oscillospiraceae bacterium
GGTGCCACATGGGCAGGTTTTTACTGTTCTAAAAAGGTTTTGAGTTTTTGCGCAAGAGCAGGGGAAAAACCGCGAACAACGCATATTTCGTCAACACTCGCCTCGCGAATAGCTTTCATAGTCTTAAAGTGTGAAAGCAGAGCGGCTGCTTTTGCCTTGCCAATACCCTCGACCTGTGTAAGTGTCATTTCCAGTGCTGCCTTTTTGTGTTTGGCTTTCTGAAATGAAATGGTATATCGGTGTACCTCGTCTTGAATACGGCTGACGAGGGTATAAGCACTGCGGTTTGAGGAAATGGCAATTTCACTTGCTCCTGTTATTGCCCTTGTTCTATGTCGCCCGTCTTTCACCATGCCGAAAAGCGGAACCGAGATATTAAGCTCTTCCAAAACGCCCTTAACCGCTGCTACATGCCCTTTTCCTCCGTCTAAAAGGATAAGGTCAGGCAGCCTGCCAAATCCCTCGGTGTGATCCTCGGCGGCAAAATATTCTTCCAAGCGCCGACGCAAAACCTGTCGCATGGCGCTATAATCGTCTTGTATCAGTTGGTCTTTGATAGTAAATTTTCGGTAAGCACTTTTTTTAGGGCGGCCTTTTTCAAAAACCACCATGCCACCGACCATATATTTATCGCCTAAATTGGAAATATCATAGCTTTCGATATATTCAGGGGGGGCTTTTAGGCAAAGCAGACGGGTAAGCTCGTCAAGAGCTGCAATTTCTTTACCGCTTATTTTGGAAATCGCAGAGAGCCCCTCGGCAGCGTTGCTTTGTGCCATGAGTATAAGGCGATGCCGTTCGTTTTTCAGCGGAAGCGTTATGCTAACCTTTCGCCCGCTGCGATTTGTAAAAAGCTGCTCTAAAATCGCCTTGTCAGGTAATGAAAGATTTACGCATATCTCTTTTGGAATATCGTCACTATCATTATAAAACTGCACCAAAAAAGAGGAAAGAATTTCGGGAAAATCTTCTTGATTGTCAAAAATATGCTGTATGCTGTCATATAGTCTTCCGCCCTTGTATCGCAAAACGCAGATACAGCACTTTTGGTCTCCTGCTGAAAGGGCAACAAAATCACAGGGAGATTTACTGCCGATAAATATTTTTTGATCCTCACGGATTTTCTCGGCAGCCCGAATTCGATCACGAAGTCTGGCAGCAAGCTCAAAATCCAAAGCTTCTGCAGCATGCTCCATCTGCTCTTTTAATTCTTTTAAATTAAGGGTGCCACCGCCTTTTATATACTGCGCCGCATCGGCAAAAACAGCCCGATACTGCTCCGGTGATATTTTCCCTGTGCAGGGTGCCGAGCAAAGCCCGATGTGATGCTGTAAACACGGGCGTTTTTTATGAAAGTCACGCGGAAATACGCGGCTGCATGTGGGTAGCTTGAAAATACGATTTGTGTCCTCAACCATTTGTTTAACAGCAAAGGCGCTCATGTAAGGGCCGATAAATTTAGAACCGTCACGGCAGTTTTCCATCTCCGATTGTTTGGCTGCAGTTATTTTGGGATATGCTCCCGATGAAAGCTTAACATAGTGATAGCCCTTGTCATCTTTTAAAAGAATATTGTATTTGGGAGTGTGCTGTTTTATGAGGTTAGCTTCCAAAACCAGCGCTTCAAACTCGCTGTCACATAAAATATGGTCAAAATCGTGAATACGGATAACCATTTGATAAACCTTGGGCAGATGTGAACGAATGTTGCGAAAATATTGTGAAACACGATTTTTAAGCTTTTTTGCTTTGCCGATATAGATTATCTCGCCTTGTGCATTTTTCATAAGATAAACGCCCGGCAAAAGCGGCAACTCTAAAGCTTTTTTCTGAAGCTCACCGAGCTTTTCCGAATTTTCTTGCATTTTTAACACACTCCTTTCGAAAAAAATAAGGCTGCTCTTGCAAAATGAGCAAAAGCAGCCTCAAAAACATTTGGTTATTCGGAGAAACCGGAATCGACAAGTGCGATAAGCCCTTCAACAGCGGCGGTTTCATCGTCACCATCTGCAATAATTTTAATAGTGGTTCCGCCAATGATGCCAAGCGAGAGGATACCGAGAAGGCTCTTGGCGTTGACTCGGCGCTCTTCTTTTTCGACCCAAATTGAGGATTTAAACTCATTTGCTTTTTGAATAAAAAATGTTGCAGGGCGAGCATGAAGCCCAACCTGATTTTTTACTTCGACTTCTTTTACAAACATTATGATCACCTCATAAACAAAACAATCATGTTCTCAGTTTTTTTCTGTTTTATTACTATTATTATATCACAATTTTGCTGTTCGTCAAGATTTGTTTGCTTTTTCTCTCTATTGTCAATTCTGGTTTGTAAAAAAACAAGTTGTTTGGGTAATTTTAACATAATTTTTTCACAATTGTGCATTCTAAAGCACAAAACGTATAGCAGAGAAAAATTAAAAAATGCATCTCAATTCTTGAAATGAAGAAAAGGATATGTTATACTACTGTGTATAGTGAAAAAATTTAAGAAGGGAGCCCCTATGGAGTGAAAAAAAGAGTAAGTGTGCTTCTTCTTTTGTGTTTTGTGCTCGCCGGTGTACTATGCGCCTGCAGTAAAAAAAATAATCATGGTAAATTTTATCCTTATAATATGTCGGCCTATGTTAAGCTGGGTGAATATCGGGATATTTCGTATCTGCGCGGAAGTGTTTCGGTTGATACGAATGATGTTGAAGATAAAATTCGTGAGGAGCTTGAAAAATATAAATTAACAACCCAGAAAGAGAAAAATGCGGCTGCCGCGAGTGGGGATACCGTTAATATTGATTTTGTCGGTTACCTTAACGGAGAGGCTTATCAAGGTGGCTCGGCAAAAGGGGAAACGTTAAAAATTGGTTCCGGCTTGTATATCGATGGTTTTGAATCCGGACTAATCGGAAAAAAAGCAGGAGACAAGGTCAAGCTGGAGCTTACCTTTCCAAAAACCTATGAAAATGCCAAGTTTGCCGGAAAAGATGTTGTCTTTGATGTAACGATTAACACCGTTTATGAAACTGTGTACCCCAAGCTGACCGATGATATTGTGTCCCGCATCTCGACTGTCAAAACCGTTGCAGATTATCGGGAATACATATATGAGTCTCTTGTAGAGAGTGAAACCGCAAAGGTTGAACAAAATAATAGGAATAATTTTGTTGCTGCTGTTATCGAAGCGTGTGAGATAAAGAAATATCCCCAAAAAGAAGTAAAGAAATATCAAAGCAATCTTATTGAGCAGTATGAGCAGACAGCTCAAAATGAGGGACTTACGCTTGAAAGCTTTGTCAGATACAATGGCTATACGATGGATGAATTTGACGAGTTGATGAAGCAAAATGCACAAAACCTTGTCGCTAAGGAAATGGTTTTTCTTATGATTGCAGATGAAGAAGGGATCTCTGTAAGCCAAGAGGAGTTTGAAACCGGCATTGAAAGCTATATGGACAAAAACGGTTATATTTCTCGCGAGACATTTCTGGAGGACATTGGTGAAGATAAATTCAGAGGGCTTTTGCTGGTGGAAAAAACAATTGAACAGCTTAAAACTCGAATGGAAGCGAATTAAAATATGAGACATAATGATTATATTTTAGATGTGATCGAAGATTTCGGGACTTTTCTTCTCAAATTAACAGGGCAATCGAGCTATCATGAGGAGCTGTCTGCAGTTAATCACGATGATTCGCTTGGCGAAGCCGGTCTTATGGGCATTATGCTAAAAAGAATGTGTGCTGCAGGCAATATAAATCAGGCAGAAAATATGCTGTTTGATGCATTGGAAGAACATCCCGAGCCCGACTATTTCTTTGTCGCGTTGGATTTTTATAAGGAACTAGCTTCTTATAGTGAAAAACGTTTAAAAGAGTGTAATTTTTCGAAAGAGGAAATCGCGACGGGAATCAATGAGGTCATGCGGCTTGCCGCAGAAAACGGTGTATCTCAAGAGCAGCTTTGAGTCACGGGAATCAAAAGGAAGGCAATAATCTATGGCATTTGAAAAATCCTGCGGATCTGTGCTTTACCGCAAACAAGACGAACTTAGAATTTTAGTGATAAAACAAACTCGTAATGGAAATTGGTCCTTTCCCAAAGGTCATGTTGAAAATGATGAGACCGAGATTGAAACCGCCATCCGAGAGGTGCGTGAGGAGGTAGGGCTTAGAATTAGTCCTATGGATGGTTTCCGTGAGGTGATCCATTATAATCCTCGCCCCCATGTGGATAAAGAAGTGGTGTATTTTCTTGCAAATCCCGGCGAACAGTATGTTCGATTGCAAAAGGAGGAGGTTTGCGATTATAAATGGGTTCGTCCTTCGCATGCCTTTAAAATTTTGTCATTTTATAATGATAAGGAAGTGCTAAAAAAAGCACTTACCTTTTTAAAACAAAAAGAAATTATAAAATAAGCGATGCCCCTTGGGAGTCCCAAGGGGCAATTTTCATAAGCAGAAACTATTTTAGTAAGCGGGAAAGGCAGTTGCGTCAATAACTCTGCCAATGACCTTTAGGGAGTCATATTCAGTAATAGGAATATCTTTGTAGCGCGAATTTAAGGAGCGCAGAAAGAAACGGTTGCCTGATGCTACTAACTTTTTACACAGTGCGTCACCATTGAGAATAAATACACCGATTTGATTTTCCTCAACACTGTCTTGCTGGCGAACCCAAACAACATCGCCATCATGAATGCGGGGCATCATGCTGTCACCGTGAATAGTGATTCCAAAATCTGCTTGTGCGGGAATAGAGTCATTTACCGGAATGTCCTCATAATCCGACTCCTCTAAATATTCACCAAAACCCGCTGAGGCGGAGTTTAAATAGACCCGAACTGTCGAAACAGATAAGGTTTTCTCAGTCGGGAAAACAAGCTCTTTGCCTGCAACAGATGCTTGCGGCATTTGTTGTGTTTGCGCTTCTATGACATCAAGCTGATGCTCAGCTACCAATCGGATGAGCTGACGAGAAGACTCGGGGAGTTTTAAATAGTTTGAAAAGAAAACATGGTCCTCAGGGGTGGCTGTAAGGGAGCTGTCAGTCAGCGAATATATGTCACACCCTAAAAGGGAACAAACTTTCAGCACAGTGTCAACAGCGGTTCCCCCCAATCCTTTTTTGAACATACTGTTTAATGTGGAATTGGGAATGCCGGATTCTATCGAAAAATTGCGCAAACTGCGATATTTCGTTTTTATCATCTGCATTAATGCTTCTTCGCGTGACATCGGAACACTCCTTTTTATTAGCTTGATAATATTATACATCATTTCTTTCCATTTGTAAAGAGAAAAATTTGCGAAATTTCGAAAATATTTTCAAAAATTGCTTGACAATTTACGAAATATAGTATAAAATGTAATCACAGAAACGAAATTTCGCAAATTTTACAGAAAAGAAAATGGAGGAAGTTATTATGATGGATATTATTTCTGCAATCGTTATGTTGCCGGTCCTGTGCCTTTGCTTCTATGTTGTTGAGCGCGTGCTTAATCACTTTGTCCAGAAAAGGAAAAGGGTAGAGAAAATGCGCATAATCAGAAGCAGGCGCAGAGAGCTTGCTCTTGAGCTTGCGAAGTGTGCATAATAAGTTTAAATAAAAAAACATAGGGAACCGCATGTGGCACCCTCCGTAAGGAAGGTGCCACAGTTATATTCGCCTTACGGCGAGTGATATTGCTTCGCAGTGATATGATGCTCTGCATCGTGATATTGTCCTTCGGACAGTTTAAGGGGCGAATATAATATCACTTTTGCGTGAGCAAAAATATCACTATGCCGAAAGGCATAATAACACTGTGAGACCTGTCTCACAATATCACTCATATTCGTTCTGTTTGAGATAGGTGCTATTTAAAAGTATGAACACACTATGACACTTTCAATTGATGAAAGTGTTTTTTCTTTATAAAAAACGATGGAAGACAACTTCTTTACGAAGTGTCTTCCTTGCGGTTCCCTATGTTTTTTTAGATGATTTGTGAAGGCTCACTTTCGCGCTGTGAAAGGAGAATTTCTGCATCAGGAAAGCTTTGTTTTAGGAGTGTGACTAAATTTAGCATTGCAGGCTTTTCCATTTGATAGTGGGTAGGTGCAAATAGAGCTGTGTGGGTGTTGAGCGCCTCTATAAAGGCGGAATGTTTTACATCTGATGTGATATATGCATCAAAACCCTGCGCAATAACTTTTTGGAGATATTCTCCTCCGCCCCCACAGCAAAAGGCAACACGGCGAATAGGTCTATCAGTGGGGGTAAAGCGTAGGCAGTCACAATTAAGCGCGGATTTTAGGCTTTGGGCAAATTCTTGCGAGTTCATAGTCTTTTGAAGTCTGCCCACTCTGCCAAATCCGTGCGGATGCGGCTCTTGTTGCGTAACATCTAAAATACCTTCCTCCCGAAAGGCCAGCGCCTGTGCAAGTGTTTCTGAAAAAAGCGAATCGGCACTTAAATAACCAACATCGAAATTGGTGTGCGCCGATATAATTGCAACAGAGTGGCGAAGGGCGCGCACTGCAGGCTCTTCAAGCAAGAGGGTGCGAAGCGGATAAAATATAACAGGATGGTGAGTAACGATAAGCTGTGCTTGCTCAAAGAGCGCTTCTTCAATAACGGGAATAGTTGCATCCAAGGCTACTAATATTTTAGAAACGGCAGCATCGCTATCTACAAGAATTCCGCTGTTATCCCAGCCCTCTGCCTCACAAAAGGGGAAAGCTGCATTAAGCGAACTGTAAATTTCATTAACGGTGTACATAATTATTCTCCTATTCTTTCAACAGATAGTCTGCGGTCAATTTCAGCGATAAGCTCGGAAAATTCCTCTGCGCGTCCTCTAAAGTTTTCCGATTTTAAAAGCCCCTGCATGGCGCGATCGGCAGTTTCTCGCCGCCAAAGCAGATAGTTTTTTGCGGCGGCACAGGTATGACATGTGATACCGCCCAACTCACAGAGCAGCTCTTTTGGAAGAGAATTATCATCAAAATAGTGTTTCTGCTCTTGTTTGTGTTGTGCCGAAAGGATAACATAAAAGCGGTGCTGTTGCTGAATAACGGTTTCGTGTAGAATACTGTATCCGTTTTCTATGAGATACTGCCGCAAAAGCTCGGTATGGGTCATGGGCTGAAGCAGAAGGTAAGGCGAGGCCTTAACGCAGTAATCGCAGTCTGCAAGAATGTCACGAATGGTTTCACCGCCCATGCCTGCAATAATAATGGTTTTTGGCGAAAGGGGAAAAACATTGGTAAGACCATCCGACTTTATTAATGTAATCTTATCGGCTAAACCATGAGCTGTTATGTTTTTTTTTGCACTTTCTAAAGGACCGTCTACAATATCCGAAGCGATAACAGAGCCGGTAATACCTTTTTGGATAAGGTGTATAGGGAGAAGAGCGTGGTCGGTACCAATGTCGGCAGTAACAGAATTTTTCGGCACAAGCTCGGCAATGGCCTTGAGCCTGTCCGGCAGAGAAATGCAGGGCATATTAAATTCTTCCTTTAAAAGATTTTAGAAAGAAAGCCCGCAGGGAATGCGGGCTTGTCTTTTTTTATTTTACGCAGGCATTTAATTTGGAAACGATGTCATCAGCATTAATGCCGTGTACTGCACAAGCCTGTGCAACAGTTTCGCTGCGTGCTGAAGGACAACCCAGACAGTGCATTCCCATTTCAAGAAAAATAGGGGCAGTTTCGGGAGCGTTGTCCAGAATATCGCCGATAATGCTGTCTTTAGTAACAGTATAAGCCATTTTACATTCTCCTTAAAATTTTATTTTCCTCATTTATTATAATACCCCCGAAAATAAAAATCAATACCGTGTGAAATAAAAATCGACATTATCTTGTCTGTTTTTTATATTTGTGTTACAATATAAAAAAATGATAAAACGGAGAATACAAATGCAGGAATTTTTGAATTTACGAAGACAAATCCTTGATCATACATTTTCAAAGCTTAACGATATGCAAAAAAGCGCTGTTTACAGGGTGAACGGTCCGGTTCTTATTTTGGCGGGAGCAGGCAGTGGGAAAACAACCGTGCTTGTAAACCGTATTGCCAATATGATTCGCTTTGGTAATGCGTATCATTCGGACAAGGCGGCCACCCTTATCGGAGATGAGGAACTTTCACTTCTGCGCCGAGTGGCAGCGGCAGATGAGAGTCTCTCTGCAGAGGAAAAAAGCCTTGCCGATGAGATCATAGCTGTTGACCCTATCAAACCTTGGAATATACTTACGATTACATTTACAAATAAAGCCGCAAACGAGCTGAAAGAACGTTTGGTTTCTATGCTGGGCGAAAAGGGAAGCGAAGTCAATGCCGGAACATTTCATTCGGCCTGCGTTCGTATCCTGCGCCGTGATATTGAAAAGATAGGTTATCAAAAGAATTTTACGATTTATGATACCGATGATAGCAAAAGAGTTATAAAAGATTGCCTGCATAGTCTTTCTTTAGATGAAAAGCGTTTCCCTGTAAAGCAAATGCTTTCCGAAATAAGCCATGCTAAGGATAAACTGCAAAGCCCGAAACAGTACGGTTGCGAGGGTATGGGAGATTACTATCGGCAAAGTGTTTTTCGCGTGTATAGTCTCTATCAGCAACGCCTGAAAAATGCTAACGCCGTTGATTTTGATGATATTATTTTGCTTACAGTCCGCCTTTTTGAAGAAAGTCCCGAAACACTGGAATATTACCGTCGGCGTTATCGTTATGTCATGGTGGACGAGTATCAGGATACCAATATGGCACAATATCGCCTTGTAAGTCTTTTGGCGGGTGAGCATAAAAATCTCTGCGTCGTCGGTGATGATGACCAGAGCATTTATCGCTTTAGAGGCGCAACTATTGAAAATATTTTGAATTTTGAAAATCAGTTTGAAAACGCACAGGTTATTCGCTTGGAGCAAAATTATCGCAGTACCCAGAATATCCTTGATGCTGCAAACGCTATCATTAAAAATAACACCGAGCGCAAGGGCAAAAACCTGTGGACAGCCGAGGGCAGCGGAGAAAAAATAGTGCAGTTTCGTTGTGATGATGAGAGGGGCGAAGCTGAGTTTGTCACCAATCGAATTCTCGACCATATTGCCGCCGGTGGAAATTACAGCGATTGCGCCATCCTATATCGCACCAACTCCCAGTCTAATAATTTTGAGCGTAACTTTGTAAAAAGCGGTGTGCCTTACAGAATAATCGGCGGTCACCGATTTTATGACCGTATGGAGATAAAGGACATCGTTTCTTATCTCTGCGTTATTAATAATCCCAATGACGAACTGCGTTTGGAACGCATCTTAAATCAGCCCAAACGCGGCATTGGTGACTCCAGCGTTGCCACCGCGAAACAGATAGCTGCAACACTCGGTCAAAGCCTGTTTGAAACGGTTTGCAATGCCGATCAGTATGCTGCATTAAAGCGCTCGGCAGGGGCAATGTGTGCATTTGGAAAAATGATGCGTGTTCTTTCGGATAAAGCAGAGGAGCTTTCGGATTTGGGCGAGTTTGTCTGTGAGGTTATAAAACAAAGCGGCTATGATGCTTACCTTAACTCCCTTGGCGATGAGGGGCACACTCGCGCTGATAATGTTCAGGAGCTTGTCAACACCCTTGCCCGCTTCAGCGAGGAAAATCCCGAGGCAACCCTTTCGGATTATCTTGAAGAGGTAGCACTTTTAAGCGATATTGATAATTACGATGCTGATGCCGATACTGTTGTTTTAATGACGGTTCATTCTGCCAAGGGCCTTGAGTTTGACAGGGTTTTCTTAGTTGGTATGGAGGATGGGATATTCCCCGGTATTATGAGCCTAAATGACCAAAGTGAAATGGAGGAGGAACGGCGCCTTGCTTATGTGGGCGTAACGAGAGCCCGAAAGAAGCTCTACCTTACAGGCTGTGCCTGCCGCATGATGTACGGTAGAACCCAACGCAATATGCCCTCCCGATTTATTCGCGAGATTCCAAACTCGTATAAAGAAATTATTGACCACTGTTTTATGGAGAGTAGTTCGGAAGATTTCGGCTTTTCCGAAAGGAGCTATAAAAGCAGCTCAAACAGCTCATATACAGGTTGGTCTAACAGTAGTCTTTCGCATAGCTCCGAGGGTGTATCAGATAGCTTTTTCAAAAACCGAAGCCGTCCCACCTTTAAAACCTCAATTGCGGCATCTACAGCACCGCCTGCACAAACACTCGATTATAAAGTGGGTGATACCGTTACCCATCGTGTATTTGGTGATGGACTTATCGTTTCTATGACTCCTATGGCAAACGATATGCTTGTCGAGGTCAGCTTTGATAAGGTGGGAACCAAAAAAATCATGGCAAACTTTGCAAAACTCAAAAAGAAGTAAAGGAACAAAAGACTATGGGAGCCAGCGTGATAATTGCTGCCGCAGGCAGTGCACAGCGAATGAATGGAACGGATAAAGTGCTTTATCGAATTTGCAAAAAAGAAGTGCTTTGTTTTTCGTTACTTGCTTTTGCAAAAGCTAAGTGTATTGATGAGATTATTGTGGTAACCGCTTCTGATAAAATTGAAATAAATAAAAAAATTGCGCAAAATTTAAAACTTGCTGTTCCGGTTTTGGTTACTGAGGGAGGAAGAACCCGCCAAGAGTCGGTTTTCAATGGGTTAAAACTTTGTAATAAAGATTCAGAGTGTGTGATGATTCACGATGCCGCACGCCCCATGATAACAGCTGAAAAAATTGATTTTTTGTATCACAAGATCATAAATGAGAATTTGAAGGCTGCTGCCTTGGGTGTCCCGGTAAAGGATACTGTTAAGATGATTGACGGCAAAGGAAAAATCACGCAAACACCGCCCCGTCAAAGCCTTTTCATCGCGCAAACCCCGCAGGGATTTTCGATGGAGCTTTACCGTGCTGCTGTGGAAAAAGCACAGCGCGAAAACTGCTGTTATACCGATGATTGTCAGCTGGTTGAGGCAATGGGAGTGCCGGTCTATATGGTTGAGGGTGATTATAAAAATATCAAGATAACAACGCCTGAGGATTTAATAACGGCAGAAACTTTTTTAAAGGAGAGAGCAGAATGATCCGCATAGGAAACGGTTATGATGTTCATAAACTCAAAGAGGGCAGGCGCCTTGTTCTCGGCGGGGTGGAGATTACACACACCATGGGGCTTTTGGGACATTCCGATGCTGATGTTTTGGTGCACGCTATTATGGATAGCCTCATTGGAGCTGCTGCACTCGGCGATATTGGAAAGCTATTTCCTGATACTGATAAAACCTATCTCAATGCCGACAGTATTAAGCTGTTAAAAAAGGTTGTTGCCTTGCTTTACCAAAAAGGCTTTTCTATCGTAAATATTGATAGCATTGTAGTGGCGCAAAAGCCGAAAATTGCGCCGTTTATCCAAAAAATGCGGGAAAATATTGCCACAGCCTGTGCGCTGTCTGTGGATTGTGTAAGTATTAAAGCAACAACAGAAGAGCATTTAGGTTTTACAGGCAGAGAAGAGGGCATCTCGGCACACGCTGTCTGTCTTTTAAACAAGGATTAACTCGGAGGGAAATAAAATGGCGGTTTTCGGGATAATAGCCGAATATAACCCCTTCCATAACGGGCACGCTTATCAGATAGAAACTATCCGAAAAAGCGGAGATCATTTTATCGTAGTTGTTATGAGTCCTAATGTGGTGCAAAGGGGCGATTTTGCTGTTTTTGATAAATGGACAAGGGCACATGCCGCTCTTTTGTGCGGAGCAGACCTTGTTTTGGAACTTCCTTCGCTTTATGCATGTGCTACCGCTGAGCAATTTGCTTTTGGTGCAGTGAGTACACTTTCAGCCCTCGGTTGTGTGGACTTTTTAAGCTTTGGCAGTGAAACTGCGGATTTAGATGCAATTAAATCTGCGGCTTTTCTTGTTGATGACCAAGGTGTGCAAATCAAAATAAAAGAGTATTTAAAAGAGGGAATGACCTTTGCAAAAGCCAGAAGCCTTGCGGTAGAAAAAATGGATAAAAAAGCTTCGGCAGTTTTAAACGCTCCAAATGATATTTTGGCGGTGGAGTATATTCGTCAGATAGAAAAAATGAATTCTGGTTTAAAGCCCGCACCAATACTTCGGTGTGCTGTAGCGCATGAAAGTGCACAGCCTAGAGAAGGTTTTGCTTCGGCGAGCTTTTTGCGAGGTGCTTTAACCGGTGAAAATCTCCGAAACTATGCTCCTGCGCCGGCAGCCGCTCTTTTTAACAAGGCGATGGAGGAAGGAAATGTTTCAGGCGGCGTTTTTTCGCTTACAGATGCGTTGCTTTTAAAATTGCGCCTTATGTCGGCGGAGGAAATATCTAAATTGCCGGATGTTTCCGAGGGGCTTGAAAATCGAATTTTGCGTGCCGCAAAGCAGGCAGGAGATATTCATGAGCTTTCTGAGCTTATAAAAACAAAACGCTATACCATGGCGCGTATACGCCGCATTTTAATGGCTGCTTTACTGGAGTTTCCCGAACGCAATCAAATCCCTGCTCCTTGCTATCTGCGTGTTTTAGGGCATAACAAAAAAGGTTTAGAGCTGCTTAGCCGAAAAAGCACATCTCTGCCTGTAGTTACTTCGCTTGCACGCACAAGACAACTCGGAGATAATGCGGTGCTGCTTGCACAAACAGAGGAAAAGTGCACGATAGCATATGGATTAACGCTAAAAAACAAAAAAAGCGTGAAAAATGAGTTTTCAACTCAGCCTATAAGACTTTAAAAAGGAAAAACC
>JAZQMT010000009.1:0-4251 GCA_045543635.1 Oscillospiraceae bacterium
GTTTCAGTGATATTATATTCGCCCATAAAACTGTCCGAAGGACAATATCACTAGCGTCAGCTAATATCACTGCGAAGCAATATCACTCGCCGATAGGCGAATATAACTGGGGCACACTTCCTTATGGAGTGTGCCCCGTGGCAGCCTGTTTTTTTACAGCTCGTATTCTCTTTTTATAACATCGCCCACAGGCTCGGTTCCTTTCACGGTTTTGTAAATTTGGGTAACTTCTTTTATAAGCGCGTCGCGCTCCTTTTTGGTTTTGAGGGTGGGATAAAGCTCATCAACAGGAAAGGAAGTAAGCAGTTTTCCGCGTTTTTCAACCGCTTTCAGTATAGAAAAGGTGGTTTTTACTATTTTTTTATCCTCAACATAGAGGTGAACACACAGACCAAAAGCCGGCAGCCGTTCTTTTAGGATAAGACTGGAATTGGGAGACATGCTGAAATTTCCGAGGGAATAAGCTATGGGAACAGCGCCCCTTACCTCTGCTTTGTGTATGCAATGCGAGTGACCTGCCAAAACAGCATCTGCACCCGCCTCGACACACTTATCCACAACATGGCGCGTTATGGCACCGGGGGTGGCATTAAACTGACCGCCTACATGAGGATAAGCGATAACGATGTCGGCATTGTTTTTTGCCTCTCTTAAATCTGCCTGAAGCTTTTCCATATAAGGGGCAAGCTCATTTTCTTTCAGGTTATCGTCGGCACGGGCGTAGTTACCCTCTTTGCCGAGAAGAATTTTTATTCTGCCGCGTTTTTCCTCGTCGGCAATAAATTTTTTAAGAAATTTATCAATAGCGTCATCCCCGCGCCAAACTCCCGGAAGATAAACACTTTTTCTCTGGTGCATAAGGAGGTTAACGGTTCCCTCGTATTCACCCTCAGCAAGAACCTTTCTGTAATCCCCCTCCTCGTTTTCGTAGTTGGTGGAATAGGTATATGCGACAAGGGCAAATCGGATGCCGCCCACCTCAAAATAATAAGCACCCTCACGCTGCGTTTTGGGCAGATATGTTCCTGTGTGGGCAATTCCTTTTTCATCTAAAACCCGAATGGTTCGAATAAGCCCGTCCATACCTCTGTCAAAGGTGTGGTTATTGGCGGTGGAAACAAGGTCAATGCCTGCATTTTTTACAGCGTCGGCATATTCATCGGGCGCATTGAACTGATAGTAGGAATGGGTGTATCCTACCTCACTTCCCGCAAGCGGGGACTCAAAGTTTGCAATAACATAGTCTGCCTCGGAAAACAATCCTTTCACATGGGAAAACATGGGGTTAAAATTATAGCCCCCGTTCTTGGCTTTGGCTCGGTTTAAAATCGAAGGCTCGCACATAATATCTCCGATAACACTGATTTTCAAAAGATTCCCTCCCAGAATAAAACTTAATTGAATTATATCATATTTCAATTTGAATTCAAGCTGATATAGAAAAAACAAAATCTCCGCCCGTTTTTAATATCGGGCGGAGATTTTTAAAACCGAGGCTGCGTCAAGCTGAAATTCGGTGTTTTGAGCAGCGTAGCTGCCGTTTATTTGAAGATAGGAAACGGCATCGGCGTTTTCTGCAAAAAGATAAGAAAGCAGCTCCCGCCGCTGTGCGATGTCGGTTACCGATAGATTTGTCTCGGTATTTCCGAGCAGAAATTGTTCGGGAATGTTTCCCTCGGCAAAGGCAAATTTGGTGTGGTTTTGCCGCATAAATTCGCAAACAGCGCGAGCGCTTTCACAAAGGGCCTCGCTCGCACCGCCGTCCCATGCGCTGCAGCCAATGTAATCTAAAAGCAACATGCCGTTAAAAACTTGGCTTCCCTTGTCAATTTTAATATAGATGTCATTCTTGCGGTCCACCTGAGAAAGGTCTTGCGGTACATGCATCACAACAGAATCAAACAGCTCCAAAAAGGAAAGCATACTGCGGTTGTTAAAAACAATATATTTTTCTATGTTGGTGGAAAAGTAATTATTCAGGGCAAGACAAGCTCCACCTGCTCCATGCGCTTCAAAACATTCCTTTAATATAATGCGCGATTCCCCCTGTTGTGAAAGCACCGTTTCAGGAAAAAGGCGAGTCACCGTCACGCTTCTGTCCGGTCCGTCAAAGCCCAACAGAAAATAAGCATAGGGCGAAGCTCCCTGCTCGCGTGATAGGGTGCATAGCAGGGTAAAGCAGTCGCTTGAGGTGGGCGTGTAGTCCAAACGCGAGGTCTGCGGTTGGGATGAGCTTCCGCCTTCAAAACTGGGCACCTGTGTCAGTATCACAAGGCAAGCGGCTGCCGCTGCAGCAACCAAACTATAAAAAAAGGACTGAAAAAACAGCCGTTTTGAGCGGTTCATAAAACCCCCTCTTTCTGCTTTTTAGAAATTGTGGGCATAAAAAAAGAAAATATGCAAATTTGTGCTTGAAAATAAGGTTAAGGGTGATATAATAAAGGTGTTAAAAAAGGGGGGGAGCGGTGTGGAGCATATTTTCGAGAGAACACAGAGGCTTGTGGGCGAAAATGCGCTGCAAAAGCTGAAAAATGCCAGGGTTGCGATTTTCGGGCTCGGCGGAGTGGGCGGCGCGGCACTTGAGGCGCTTGCGCGCGGTGCAGTCGGCACCATTGCCCTTTTTGATGGGGATACCGTTTCTCTTTCCAACCGCAACCGCCAGTTTTTAGCCACAGAAAATACAACAGGCGCCCTAAAGGTGTCAGCAGCAGCAGAAAGAGCGCGGCTAATAAACCCCCAAATCATTTTGGAGGAACATGCTGTTTTCTATACGCCCGAAAATGCCGATGTATTTGACCTTTCTGAATATGATTATATAATTGATGCAGTGGATATGGTCTCTGCAAAAATAGAGCTTGCCTGTAGGGCTGCTGCCTGCGGCACTCCCATTATTAGCTGTATGGGCACAGGTAATAAGCTGGATGCTGCTGCCTTTGAGGTTTCGGATATTTATAAAACCTCGATGTGTCCGCTCGCTCGGGTTATGCGCCGCGAGCTTGCAAAGAGAGGGATACAAAGCCTCAAGGTGGTTTATTCCAAGGAGCAGCCGAAAAAGCCGCTCAGCACAGATGACGCACGCACCCCCGCCAGCATTTCCTTTGTGCCGCCCGTTGCCGGTATGATTTTGGCAGGCGAGGTTATAAAGCATATAATTAGGGAGTAATCTTTATGAAAACAAATTTTTTCAGGGTCGATATGATGCATGGCAGTATGGTTAAAAACCTTATGTTTTTTTCTCTGCCGCTTATAGCGACAAGCATTATGCAGGTGCTTTACAATGCCGCCGATATGATGACGGTAGGTCAGTTCTGCGGAAAAAATGCCCTTGCTGCCGTTGGCGCGACAACAAACCCTTATAACCTTATTGTCAATATAATTGTTGGGCTCGGCGCAGGTGTCGGCGTGGTGGTGGCGCAGGAATTCGGCGGAGATAAAAGGGAAGAAATGTCCGACACCGTTCACACATCGGCGGCGTTAAGTGTAATTATCGGTGTTTTGTTTGCCGTAATCGGAATTATTATAACTCCCGCGATGCTCTCTCTGCTCGATACACCGAGTGAAATTATAGACGATGCGGTTTTGTATCTGCGGATTTTGTTTTTAGGTGTTCCCGCTCTTGTGATTTACAATTTCGGAGCAGCAATTCTTCGCTCTATCGGTGATAACCGCAGCCCTTTTGTGTTTCTCGGTATATCAACCGTTTTAAACCTTGTTTTAAACCTCTTGTTTGTTTTGGTCTTCAAAATGGGAATTGCAGGTGTCGCTATTGCAACCGTAATTTCTCAATGTGTTCCCGCTGTTCTTGTGTGGCTGGGCCTTATCAGAACTCACGAATATTACTATTACAGCTTCAAGCAAACAAGGCTTATCGGCTCGTCTGCCGCCGCAGTGCTTAAAATAGGGGTTCCTACCGGTTTGCAAGCGGCTCTTTTTACAGTTGCAAATCTTGTTATGCAGAGCCAGTTTAACAAACTTGGCACAGATTACATAGCAGCAAACTCGGCGTGTTCAAGCATTGAAAACATCATCTACACTGCCCTTACCGCTATGTCACAGGCGATTCTGGTCTTTGCGGGACAGAATGTCGGAGCGGGACTTATCACAAGACTCAAAAAGCTTTTCTGGGTTGGCGGCGGTATGAGTGTCACGGTGGGGCTTGTTGCAGGGATTTTTGTTGTTGTCTTTCGAATTCCGCTGCTTCATATCTTTACAACAGACACCGGCGTTATCCCTCTCGCTGAATCGCGGCTT
>JAZQMT010000010.1:0-17700 GCA_045543635.1 Oscillospiraceae bacterium
TAGCTGTTCACAGCAGAAAATACAATGATTTTCCCATGCGCCCGCTTGGTTGGAAGTCCCCTAACGAGTTCTTAAACCACTTCCTGACCACCGGCGAAGTTTTTTAACTCAATTTTGTAACACATCATTGACAAACCTACACAAAATTACAACAGCAAAAATAAAACCTATTGATATTAAAAATTTGATTTGATATAATATAAATATTGACGAAAAAAACTTATTTTTTCAAAGAAAGAGGAAAAATATGGCAGCGGATAAACTAATAATAAAGGGTGCCCGTGAGCACAACTTAAAAAACATAAATGTTGAGATACCGCGCGATAAGCTGGTTGTTTTAACAGGTCCTTCGGGTTCGGGTAAAAGCTCGCTCGCTTTTGACACCATTTATGCAGACGGACAGCGGCGTTATGTTGAGAGCCTTTCTTCTTATGCCCGCATGTTTTTAGGGCAGATGGACAAGCCCGAGGTGGATAGCATCGAGGGGCTTTCCCCCGCCATATCCATTGACCAGAAAACCACCTCAAAAAATCCTCGCTCCACCGTCGGAACCGTTACCGAGATTTACGATTATCTGCGCCTTCTGTATGCAAGAATAGGCGTTCCCCACTGCCCTGTCTGCGGCAGAGAAATTCGCCAGCAGACGATAGATGAGATTATTGACAGGCTCATGCAGTATCCTGAGGGGACAAAACTGCAGCTTTTGGCTCCCATTGCGCGCCGCCGCAAAGGCGAATTTCGCAAAGAGCTAGAGGGAGCGGCAAAGTCCGGCTTTGTGAGAGTGCGTATAGACGGAAGCATGTATGACCTTTCGGAGGAAATAAAGCTTGACAAAAACAAAAAGCATGATATTGAAATAGTGGTGGACCGCCTTGTTATCAAGCAAGGGATTTCTTCCCGCCTTACCGACTCGGTAGAAACGGCATTAAAGACAGCAGATGGGCTTGTCATTGCTCTTACCGACAGTGAGGAGACGCTTTTCTCACAGCACTACAGCTGCCCCGAGCATAACATCAGTATCGAGGAGCTTTCTCCCCGAATGTTTAGCTTTAATAATCCCATGGGAGCATGCGAGAAGTGCACCGGACTGGGCAACTTTTTAGAGGTCTCGCCCGACCTTGTTATCCCTGATAAGACCAAATCCATAAACGAGGGGGCAATCCGCGCAAGCGGCTGGAGCGTTTGGGAGCACAGCACCATTGCAGCCATGTATTTTGATGGGCTTGCTGCCCATTTCGGTTTCTCCCTAGACACCCCTGTTGGAGAGCTTGACCCCAAAATACTGGATATTCTGCTTTACGGCACACAGGAAAAGTTTTTAATGACGCGCAAAAATGAGTATGGAACGGGAACCTATAACACCACCTTTGAGGGAATTATTCATAACCTTTCGCGCCGTTTTCGTGAAACAAACAGTGACTGGGTGCGCAATGAAATCCAGCGCACCATGACAGAGGTCCCCTGTCCCGACTGCGCGGGAAAAAGGCTCAAGCCCCTTGCCCTTTCGGTAACGGTGGGTGGGCTTAATATCAGCGAGCTTTGTGAGCTTTCGGTAGGCGAAGCGATAGAATTTATCTCAAGCTTGGCGCTTTCCGAGCGTGATAAAATGATAGCCGAGCGCATAATAAAGGAGATTTTGGACAGGCTCTCTTTCTTAAAAAATGTCGGGCTTCAGTATTTAACCCTTTCGCGCCCCGCCGCCTCTCTTTCGGGCGGCGAGAGCCAGAGAATACGGCTTGCAACGCAGATAGGCTCCTCCCTTGTCGGCGTTTTGTATATTTTAGATGAGCCGAGCATCGGGCTTCATCAGCGTGATAACTGCCGCCTTATTGATACCCTTAAAAACTTGCGTGATATAGGCAACACCGTTATCGTTGTTGAGCACGATGAGGATACCATTCGAGCAGCGGACTATGTGGTTGATATAGGTCCTGCGGCAGGGGTTCATGGCGGCGAGGTGATGTATGCAGGGGATGTGGAAGGGCTGAAAAAATGTGAAAGATCCCTGACCGGAGATTTTTTAAGCGGCAGGAAACGCATTGAAATTCCCGAAAAACGCAGACCTACAGGCGACCGCTGGCTAACGGTTAAGGGTGCGCAGGAAAACAACCTGAAAGACCTTACCGTTCGGTTTCCTATCGGTGTTATTACCTGTGTTACCGGAGTTTCCGGTTCAGGAAAGAGCACCCTTGTCAATGAAATTCTCTATAAAAAGCTGGCGGCTCAGTTAAACCGTGCGCACACCTTTGCCGGAAAGCATAAAAGCATTGAAGGCATAGAGCACTTGGATAAGGTAATTGCCATCAATCAGGCGCCTATCGGGCGCACTCCGCGCTCCAATCCCGCAACCTATACAGGGGTATTTGATGATATTCGCGCCCTTTTTGCAGGCACTGTCGATGCCAAGCGGCGCGGCTATGCTTCCGGCAGATTTTCCTTTAATGTTAAAGGCGGCAGATGTGAAGCCTGCAGCGGTGACGGAATACTCAAAATCGAAATGCACTTTCTCCCCGATGTTTTTGTTCCCTGTGAGGTTTGCAAGGGAAGAAGATATAACCGCGAAACGCTGGAGGTAAAATATAAGGATAAAAGCATTGCCGATGTTCTGGATATGACGGTAGAGGAGGCGCTGGCCTTTTTTTCCGCCATTCCTAAAATTAAAAATAAATTGCAAACCCTCTATGATGTCGGGCTTTCGTATGTAACGCTGGGGCAGAGTGCAACCACCCTTTCGGGCGGTGAAGCACAACGTGTGAAAATTGCCAGCGAGCTTTTAAAGAAATCAACGGGTAAGACCATTTATATCTTAGACGAGCCCACCACAGGCTTGCACCCCTCTGATGTTAAGGTGCTTATTGATGTTATCGGGCGGCTGGCTGAGGGCGGCAACACCGTTATCATTATTGAGCACAATCTGGACGTTATCAAGACTGCCGATTATATTATTGACCTCGGGCCTGAGGGCGGCAGCGGCGGCGGACAGGTTGTCGCCGCGGGAACGCCCGAAGAGGTTGCGGCGGTGCCGGAGTCCTTTACAGGTCAGTTTTTAAAGCCGCTATTGAAAAAATAAATGCATTGCCGCCGCTTTTGCGGCGGCAAGAGAGGTACATATTATCTATGGAAACATCCCTTATTGTTTTACAACAGGTGCTCATTATTATGGCACTGCTCATTGTAGGCGGCGTGTCCTACAAGGCAAAGCTCATTTCGGAAAAAGCAGCCGACGATATGGCGGGTTTTGCCCTAAAGGTGGTAACGCCCTGTGTTATCATTGAAGCCTTTCAGATTGAATATGACCCGCAAAAGCTTTCCAATATGCTTGTCGCCGCACTGCTGGCGGTGGTAACGCATATTATCAGTATTGCGCTTGCAAAGCTGATTTTTCCGAATAATGAGGATGGAAACAGCATCCGCCGCTTTGCCGCCATTTACTGTAACTGCGGTTTTATGGGAATTCCGCTGATACAGGGTGCGGTCGGGCAGGAGGGGGTTCTTTATTCCTGCGTGTATCTGGTGGTGTTTCAGGCAATCCTCTGGAGTCACGGTGTTATGACTATTAAAGGCGGCATAAAAAGCATAAAACCCTATAAAATTTTTATAAATGCCGGGACGATCGGTATTTCAATCGGACTTCCGTTGTTTTTTCTTTCATGGAGTCTTCCGCCCGTCATTTCCGACACGGTACACCATATCGCAAATCTAAACACTCCGCTTGCGATGATCGTCAGCGGCGTGTTTGTCGCAAAATCCGACCTGAAAAAAGCATTCACCGCTTTCAAAAACTATATCAGCTGTGCCCTGCGGCAGGTTATTATTCCCCTTATCGTTATGGCAATTATTTTGTTTGTTCCGGTGGATAAAACCGTCGCGCTCACTATCCTGCTTATTGCCGCATGCCCCACCGCCTCGGCAGTAACGCTGTTCGCTTCGCAGTATGGCACCGACCGTGATTTGGAGTGCGCTTCGCGTACCCTCACCCTCTCCAATATTCTCTCGGTTGTAACCGTTCCTGTTATCGTTTTGGTCTATGGGTGGCTCTCAACACTTGTATGAAGGCGCGTGGACGAAGCCGCTTTTTAAGCTAAGGAAAAAACACAAACCCCTATGGCAGTCTAAGTCTGCCATAGGGGCTCTTTTTTATCGCTGTCTTTCTTGTTTCATTTTAGCGAGATAATCTTTATAAGGCATCTCGGTGTCAAACAGTGCACTGCCGTGATAGCTGGGCTCTCGCTGCATAACCATATACTCGCCAAACTGATGCGCCAGCACCTCATGCCACTTTTCAGGAGCGGAAATAGAGGTGTTTTCAAAGGCAAGCTGCACACAGCTGTTAAAATACTGCCTGTCCCACTGAAAACGGGGGTTGTTTGGGTCAAAGCTTAATAGTCCGATGCGCTGTGTGCTCTGCCCGTTATATGCGCGGCAAAGCTTTTCCATTTTTTTGTACTGGGAAATTGGCGGATAAAAAACCGAAATTATGCTTACTGCGGTCCGTTTTATCCTTGAAAAAAGAGAAAGCGGCTCACAAGGCTTTCGAGCACCGTTATTTAGGATGCGGTTTATGCTGTGTAGGCGCTGTCGCTGTCGCTCTGCCGCCTCTTTCTCATCGGGAATAGCGTCCATGGGAAAAATATCAATAAAAATTCCCTGATTAAAGGGGACCTTTAAGCCCTCACAGGAGAGAATGCCCGTGGTGTTTGAATTTCGAAGCTGGGCGTGCCCGCGAAAATAACTTTTGTCGGTGTAAGCGGTTTGGAAAAAATAGGGTTCATGAAATTCCAAAGGAGCAACCTCTAAAAGCTTTTCATAATCCTCGCGAAGCATCATGATGTCAATATCGTCATCCCAAGGGATAAAGCCTTTGTGACGAACAGCTCCGAGCAGGGTGCCACCCGATGCAAAATAGGAAAGATGATGTTTTTCCAAAACGGCTTTAAGCTTTTGCAACAAATCAAGCTCGACTGCCCAAATTTTTTGAAGCTCGAGAGAAACGGTTACTCCGTTGCGAACAACAGCCTCAAATTCGTTACTCATGTTTGGCTTCCTTTCCTGAAAGTTTTGCTTTGATTTTCTTAAGCTCGTCCAAAACGATTTCATCGCGGGTGATAAGCAAGCCGCCGATATAAACTGCCGCGCCAACGCCGACCTGTGTTATCAGCACAGCTGCGCTGTGCTGATTTCTGCCGATAAGACAGACAACGAGGAGCATAACTGCTGCAATAACGGCATACTTGATTGCCGCCTTAAAAATATCCCAAAGCGAAAGATATTCGCGAATGAGATGAATATACATCAGCGCGATCACACCTTCAGCGATGATAGAGGCAACCACCGCGCCGTAGCTTTCAAAAATGGGAATGAGGATAAGATTAAGCACAAAGTTAACGGCTGCCCCGATAATGATAACACGATTGGCGCGGGCACGCTGGCCGCTGGGGGTAAGATAAAGCGTTCCGATAATGTGGCTGATGCCGATAAGAAAGATCAAGGGAGCGGAGAGCATTAAAACGGGGGCGACCTTGTCAAAGCCTGCACCAAAAAACAGCGGGACAAAATTGCGGGCACAGCCCACAAGCCCGAACATCATCGGCATAGAAACAAGGCTCATGAAACCAAAGGTCTTTTTGATGTATTTTTTAATGGTTTCGTCTTTGCCCTGCCCGAACAGGTAGGAAGTGCGCATACCGACGATGACACTCAGCGAAGTGATAACCGTCAGCAGAATGTTGATAACCTTGTGCCCCTGCTCGTAGTAGCCGTTTTCAAGCGTTGAGCGGGTGAGCACACCCAGCATGGTGCGGTCAAGCACCGTATAAACCGAGCCGGCAATGACAGGCACAAAATAGATAAGCACCTGCCGCAAATGCTGAAACATATTTAGTCGCCGCCGCTCTACCTTAACAAGATATTTTTTCACCTTGACAATGGTCAGCAGGTTTGCAAGCAAGGTGCTGCCTGTTTGAATAAGGATGAAAACAGCAAGGTCATTCTTCTCCTTGACAAACAAAAAGACGCAGACGACCGAAATGATTTTAATGGTAAGGTTTCTCAGCATCAGGCTACGAAAATCCTCCATTGCCTGCAAGAACCAGGTGAAATCAAAGGCGACCGATAAAATCATAACGCCGCAGGCAAGATACACCCCGATATTTACGCCGTTTATGGTAACGGCAATCAGGAAAGCGATGAGACAAAAAGCGGTTGTTACAGCGCGGATAGCAGTAAGCTCCCAAAAGGTTTCGGAGCAACGCAAACGGTCGTTTCTTAAAATGGAGACCTCACGCGCACCATAGGCGCTGATGCCCAGTGCGGCAAACAGCGAAAAATAAGTGGCAATAGAATTGGCATAGCTGTAATACCCGATAAAGTCCGCCTGTAAGATACGGGAAACGTAGGGTGTTGTGATAAGCGGAGCTAAAAGGGAAACCAGCTGAAACGCCACGTTGTAGATGTAGTTTTGCTTTATGCTTTGCCCTTTCGCCACCTTTTCACTCCTTCCCGCATTTCCTTAAAAAAGCCTGCTCTGCCGCTGACGGCAAAGTAGGTGATAACAAATATCGTCAGCATCCCAAAAGGCATGTTGGTGATAAACAGCATGCCGAAAAAGATAAGAACAAATCCCATTGTATCAAGCTTTTTGCCGCAATCTGCCGCCAAAACTGCCTTGACACCCGATAAAAGATAAAATAACAGCAGCCACAAGCCGCCCTGTGCCGCCAAAACGGCGAGCCCCATGGAAAGCCCGTTGTTTGCACGGTAGGCATAATCAAAATGAGTAATAACCGCGCTGTCGTTATAATATCCCGCTCCAAACAGCGGGTTTTTAACAAAAGCCTTAACTGCCGCTTGAAAATCATCAAGACGAATATAAAAAGAGTGGCTCTTTGCCTTGTCTGCAAGAACAATGAAAGCAAAAACAGCCGCGGCAACCACAAGAGCCGCTTTTGCAAAAATAAGGGGTTTGCTTTTCTTCTCCCAAAACAGAAATTTTAATACAAGTGCTGCCGCGGCAAGCAAAACAGCCTTTGCCGAAAATCCGGTAACGGTTGCAAGCAGCAACACGGTAAGGCGCGAAGGGCTGCGCTTTTTTCGCAAAAACAGTTCCGCTCCGACAGAGACGGCAAGATACGCCGCAAAAGCGGGAGCTTCGGGGAAAATGCTGCAGTTGCGCATGGTGGTAAGCCCAAAAAAGGTAACGTCCTGTGCTTCATAGAGCAAATGAAAATATGTGTTGATAACACGCTCTTCCTCCGCCCACCAAACCCGAACCTGCCCTGTGGGAGATAAAAAGCCCAGCTGTGTACCGAGCAAATAAAGCACCAGCGAAACTGCCGACAGAACAACGATTATATCCGAAAGATATAAAAGCAATCGGTTTTTTTGTTGTTGAGTTTTCAAAGTGGAAAGATATAAAATGCTAAGACAAAAAGGCAAAATGAGATAAAGAACGGTGCGGATATAATTATATCGGGTAAAAAACAGAAATACCGCAAAAAAACCAAAGGCGGCGGCTGCCCGATAGATTCCTGCCCGTGAAATATTACCAAAATTTAAAAGCAACAGTACCCCTAAAATAATAATGAATATGCGCGAAAAGGTGTTGCTCTGTGCACTTGTAAACAATGCCCACATGCTGCTGTATAAAACAGCAGACAGCATCAGCAGATATTCCAAAACCGTTATGACAGTTGTCTTTTTTATTTTTGTCATAAGCTCTCCTCCGCACGTTTAATTGCGTTTTTTATATAAAAGCCGTTTCGGATATTTTCGCCCGCCGCTTTGGCGCGCAGCTGCATTTCTGCATAATCCTGCGACGTAATTGCAGAAAGCCGCTCCTTTAACTCTGAAAGGCTACTGAGAGCTAACCCCAAACCGTTTTGCTCAATAAAGGGAGCGAGTGCCGCCTGCGACCAAATGATAACCGGCAATCCCGCCGCCAGATACAGCGAGGTTTTGTGCGGATTGTTGATTTTGAGGTATTCCCCCGTAACACCCATGCAAGTTTGGCTTGAGGGCCCGTCCCACACAAGCCCAAAGTTGCCGACCAGCTTTAGGGGGAGCTCATGAGGCTGAAAAGAACCGTGATAGGTCATGCTGCCAACCGAGGAATGGTCAAAATTCCCACCGTAAACATGCAGGTCAATGCCGCCCATTTCGTTCAGGCGGTAAAGATAGCCTGATTTGTTGGGGTCAAGATTTCCCGCAAGACAAACAGAATGGGAGAATTCTCGCAAGCCGTCTTTAGCGGGGCAGAGATAATCAAAGATGCCAAGGTCAATAAGCTTTTGCTGCGGGATGCCCTGTTTTTCGCTAATGTGCCTTTTCATGCTTGGATTGTGAACGATGATACGCGCACAGGCCTCTAAAAGCTGTTTTTCCAAAGCAACTGATTTTTGGTCCTGCGAAAATCTTGCCGACTCCAAATCATGAATTACTAAAATAATGCGAAACTCCTTTTTTCGAAACAGCTTTATCAGCATGGGGAGAAACTTGCCGTTAAAAAAACTGTAAATGGGGGACTGTAAAACAATTTCAGAGCCGTTTTCCAGTGAACGCAGTTTTTTTAACAGCTTAAAATATTCAGGTATCTTTTCGAATTTAAAGCTTTCCCGAACATCGATCGGCTCAAAGCCCTCGGATAATAATACGGTGCGTATATCATTTTTAGCTTTATACCCTGCGTTTATTGAATTGTGGGGGATTTCGGTCAATAAATATCGTTTCATAGTCACGCTTCCGTTTCAAAAAAGTTTTGTAGCGAGGCTATCTGGGTGTTTATGTTGTAGCCTGCCGCAGTTATTTCAGATAGAGTGTCAGGGCGGGATAAGCTGTCTGCCTTTTTCAAAATTTTCTCTGCCCAAGCCGCTGCATCTTCCGAAAGTTTTATAAATTCCAAAAGGTCAGTCACCGCGGCATCGCGCGGAACCACCTCGTCGCTGGTGAAAGAGATAAGCCCTGCTGCCTGTGCCTCAATAAGAACAATGCCCAAGCCCTCAAAGCGGGAGGGAAGCAGAAAAATATCCATGGCGGACATCAGGCGGGCAACATCATCGCGAACACCTAAAAACAAAACCTTGTCGTAAATACCGAGCGTTTTGGCTTTTTGGCGCAAAGCCGGCTCATCCTCTCCGCCGCCGACCAGCATAAGGCGTGCTTGGGGGCGTTTTTGTAGCAGGGCTTGAAAGATCTCCAAAAGGAAGTGCTGATTTTTTTGATAATGCAGCCGCCCCACATTTCCGATAACAAGGTTTTGCGAGAGGCTAAGCTCGGCGCGCACCTCGCAGCGAGCGGCTTGGGAAAAGGCGAACGCTTCACAGTCAATAGCATTTTTCATTTCGCGGTAGCGGGGGGAGGATTGCAGCTTTTTGCTGTAAAACCAATCGGCGGCAAGGCGGGTGCATGCCCAAAAATCGGTGGCGTATCGGGAGATAAAGAGGCGGTTTATTTTATGCAGCACGCCGCGCAGCGCGCTGTCCATATTCTGCGCATTGTGGCTGTGGATGATACGGGTTTTTATTCCGTGCTTTTTTGCCGCCTTTAAATAGTCAATATTTGCAAGACTGCAAACATTCACCCAAATGGCACAGTATTGCTCTGCGTGCTTTCTAAAAAACTGCGCAAGCTCTTTTTTGTAGCGCACAGGGTTTTCGCTGCGGGCACAGATTTTATAAACCTGTCCGCCCAGAGCGGTAATCTCATTTTCGTAAGCGACGGTTTTATTGTTACAAAGAAAATCAAACTGCACCCGCTCGCGGTCAAGCTTTCGGTAATAGGCCATCAAAAAGCTTTCGACTCCGCCGGGGTTATCGGTCATTCCAAAGACCAAAACTTTTTTCACACTGCCGCCGCCTTTCACTTACATTTTTCCAATTTATATATTACTATAATTTACACCCGTTGTCAATTTCCAACCAAAGCCTTAAAACAGCATAAGCGTTCCGCATTAGGGAAGCAGAGCAGCAACACGCAATTGTTACAAAATCGCTTGACAAAATACATGAAAATTCGTAAAATTGATATATAACAATTTTGGGAGCGTGTATTTGTGAGCTGGACATACAAAATAAATCCCGAGCTGGATATTCCCATCTATCAGCAGCTTGTGGATGCTATTCGTACCGCAATAAAAAAGGGCAGTCTTGTTTCGGGGCAGCAGCTTCCCACCGTTTTTGAAATGACGCAGACTCTCGGGATTGCAAGAGGTACAGTTAAACGCGCATATGACGAATTAGAGCGTGCGGGACTGATCGAAAAGGTTCAGGGCAGGGGAACTTTTGTGCGCTATCAACCGGAAAATTCCGGAAGCCGAAAGGAACAGGCAATGGCAGCGATAGACAGCATGCTCGACAGCCTTGAGGAAATGGGGCTTACTGCCGCCGAAATAAACATTTTTTTAAACCTTAAGCTGCGCGAGCGCAGCGAGCAGGAAGCGCATGTAAAGGTAGCAGTTGTTGAGTGTAATCCCGAAAACCTTTCCCAAATGTCGGAGCAGCTTCGCCATATAAACGGAGTTGACCTCTATTCGTATCTTCTTGAAAATATTAAGCAGTACCCTTATAAATTGAGTGAGGATTTTGACCTTGTTGTTACCACCTCTGCTCATGCGGAATATTTAGAAACGGTTCTGCCTGCAAAGAAAAGGGTGGCGCGCGTTGCACTGCGCCCTTGCGCTCATGTGCTATCCCACATTATTAAGCTGCGCCCGAAAATGCGGGTGGGCGTGATCGGTTACAGCCACCGTTTTGCACAGCTGCTTTACAACACCGTTGAAACCTATGCCGAAGATGTGGTTTTATCAAAACCGTTTGTTGTCTCGGCCGGTTGTAATATTACACAGTATCTTGAGGAAAAGCAGGTGCTGCTTGTTCCGAAAAACTACCGAAAGCTGTTTGGCGCACAGGCAGCAGAGCCGCTTAAAAAATTCGGCGGCGAGATCATCGACTGCTATTATGAAATGGACGAGGGATCTCTGCTTTATCTCGAAGCCAAAATTAAGCGCCTTTTGGAAGCCAAAACGATTTAGCCATGCCTTTGGCGCAAAGCGTTGATTATCTACTCACCATATCCGCCCGTAGGCCAAGTACCCGTAAGGATACTTGGCCGGTTTTATTCGCCTTGCGGCGAGTTATATTGCTTCGCAGTGATATTTGGACTAAAGTCCAAGTGATATTGCCTTCGGCAGTTTATGGGCGAATAAAATACCACTAAAACCGAAGGTTTTAATATCACTTTTGATTTATCAAAAATATCACTCCGACGACAGTCGGAATATCACTTCGAGATTTTATATAATAAACTTAGAGGTGATAATTTTGCCTGACAGTGTTTTAAGAGATAAAGCAAAAGAATTTGCAAAGAAAACAGTTTTTCTTTGTCGTGATATGAAATTGAATCATAAGGAATCGGTATAAGACAAAAATTAAAAGCTGTGTAGAAATTTCTACACAGCTTTTTGCTATCCTTAATGGTACAACCCGTAGGGGCGGATTTTTTTATAGGAAAATTGCGGTCAAAATGGTAGAAATTCGTCTTTTTTGTGTTGACAAATGGTATAGACCATTATATTATATAGGTGTAGAACAATCACAGGAATGCCTATAAAATAACACAACGAGGTGCAGTAATGGAGAAACGAGAAAAGAAAGTCTTGGTCATCGGCGTTATCGGCGCAGATGTTCACGCCGTAGGCAACAAGATTTTATACCATGCTTTCACTGAAGCCGGTTTCGAGGTTGTTAACCTTGGAGTTATGGTTTCTCAGGAGGAGTACATCGCGGCTGCAATCGAATCGAATGCAGATGCTATCGTTATTTCCTCCCTGTATGGCCAGGGAGAGCTTGATTGCCGCGGCATGCGAGAAAAGTGCGATGAAGCAGGGCTTAAGGGAATTCCTCTTGTAGTCGGCGGTAACATCGTTATCGGAAAACAAAAGTTTGAGGATGTTGAAAAGCGCTTTAAAGCCATGGGATTTGACCGGGCATTTCCTCCGGGAACTGCACCTGAGACCACCATACAGGCTTTGCGTGAGCTGTTGCATATGGATGGTGAAAACGCGTGAAAAATGTCTTGCTGATTGACTTCGGCAGTACATACACAAAGCTTACCGCAGTTGATGTAGAGGCAGAAAAGATCCTCGGCACCGCGGCTGCCTACACCACCGTTGCCACCGATATTAATGATGGCTTGGAGGCGGGGCTGGCGGCATTGGAGCAGAAAATCGGCAAAGTGAACTTTGCGGATTGTTATGCCTGTTCCTCGGCGGCAGGAGGTCTCAGAATGGTAACAAGCGGGCTTGTTCCCGAGCTTACCGGCGAAGCCGCCAAGCTTGCAAGTCTCGGTGCGGGCGCAAAAGCGGTTGGAATTTATTCCTTTGAACTAACGGAAGATGATATTGCAGATATTCGAGCGCTTAATCCCGATATTTTTCTGCTCACCGGAGGAACGGACGGGGGCAATACCGATTGTATTCTCCATAATGCGAGAATGCTCGCTGATATGAGCCCTTCTTTTCCTGTTGTTATCGCGGGTAACCGTTCGGCAGCAAGAGAATGTCAGCGTATTTTAGAAGGCTGCGAGGTATATATTTGCCCGAATGTTATGCCCAAGTTCGGCGTGCTTAACATCGAGCCTGTGCAAAAACAAATCAGAGAGATTTTTCTAAACCGTATCATTCAGGCAAAGGGGTTAAGCCGTGCAGCATCCCTTTTATCTGACATCATGATGCCTACGCCATCGGCAGTTCTGCAAGCAATGGAGCTGCTTGCCAAAGGCTGTGAGGGCGAGATCGGAATCGGCGAGCTTGTTGCTGTCGATGTCGGCGGTGCTACCACCGATATATATTCGATTGCGGACGGCATGCCCGAACATATGAACACAGTCTATAAAGGCCTGCCTGAACCTTATGCCAAGCGCACCGTCGAGGGCGACATCGGAATGAGATACAGTATTCAAGGCATTGTAGATGCCGCGGGGCTGAGCAAAATAAGTCTTTTGTCAGAGCTGTCCCAAGAGCGAGTATGTGAGCTTGTTGAGGACTTAAAAAAGAATACCGACAAGGTCCCGAACGGGGACAGCGAGCTGGAATCGCTGGATTTTGCACTTGCAAGCTGCGCTATTGAAGAGGCGGTCACCCGCCATGCGGGAACCATTTCGGAAACCTTTACCATGATGGGTCAAACCTTTGTTCAGGAAGGCAAAAATTTGACCCGTGTCAAACAAATTGTTGTTACAGGCGGAAGCCTTATCCACACAAAGAGGACCGAGCAGATCGCTGCCCACGCCCTCTACTGTCCACAGCGCCCCGAATCTCTGCGGCCCCGCGCCGCCGATGTCTGGGTGGACAGAACATACATATTAGCCGCAATGGGGCTGCTTTCATCCTATTATCCCAAGGTAGCCCTTCGAATAATGAAAAAGGAGCTTGAATACCATGGACATTCAGAATAAACGCATTTCTGATGCTGAATTTGAGGCTCTGCGTAAAGAAGTTTTGGCGCAGTGGCCCACCGGCAAGGATGTTGACCTTGAAGAGGCGGTTGCCTATCACAAGGCTATGCCCGAATCAAGAAACTTCTCCAAAAAGCTTTTGGATGCAAAACGCGCGGGCCGCACCCTCGTTCAGCCCCGTGCAGGTGTTCCCGTTATTGAGGAGCACATCAAACTGATGCAATATTTAGAAGAGCACGGCGAAGCCGACCTGCTTCCCTCTACCATTGACAGCTACACCCGCCAGAACCGCTATGAAGAGGCTGAAAATGGCATTGCCGAGTCTCTGCGTTTAGAGCGTGCAATGCTCAACGGCTTTCCCGCCGTCAACCACGGTGTTGCAAACTGCCGCCGTGTTATCGAGAGCGTGAATGTTCCCATGCAGGTGCGTCACGGCACTCCCGATGCCCGCCTTCTCACTGAAATCACCTATGCAGGCGGTTTTACCAGCTATGAGGGCGGCGGTATTTCCTACAACCTGCCCTACTGCAAAAATATTCCCATGGAGCGCACCATCCGCGACTGGCAGTATGTTGACCGTTTGACCGGACTTTATGAGGAAATGGGTGTTTCCATCAACCGTGAGCCCTACGGACCTTTGACAGGCACGCTGGTGCCTCCTTGCATCTCTCATGCGGCTGCTATCATTGAAGCGCTCTTGGCTGCTGAGCAGGGCGTGAAGAACATCACCGTTGGTTACGGACAGTGCGGCAACCTCGTTCAGGATATTGCTGCGATTCGTACCCTTCAGGAGCTTACCGATGAATATTTAGAGAAATACGGATACAGTGATGTTGAGGTCACTACTGTTCTGCATCAGTGGATGGGCGGTTTCCCTGCTGACGAAGCCAAGGCATTTGGCGTTATCTCTTCCGGAAGCCTGATTGCCGCACTTGCCAAGGCAACCAAGGTTATTGTAAAAACCCCGCACGAAGCTGTCGGTATTCCCAGCATGGAAGCGAATGCACAGGGCCTTCGCTGCACCAAGCAGGTTGTTAACATGCTTTCCGACCAGTCTTTCCATGATGATCACCTCGAAGAGGAGAAAGAAATCATCTGTATGGAGACCCGCGCCATTGTTGACAAGTGCTTTGAGCTGGGTAACGGTGATATTGCCGTCGGTGTCTGCCGCGGTGTCGAAGCGGGAGTTTTGGATGTTCCCTTCGCACCCTGCCGCGCAAACGCAGGACTGATGCTGCCCTGCCGCGATAATGATGGTGCCGTTCGTATTTTAAATACCGGCAACCTTCCCTTTAATAAAGAGCTTGTTGATTTCCACAAATCAAAAATCAATGAGCGCGCAGTAGCAGAAAAACGCGAGGCATCCTTCCAGATGGTTATTGATGACGTTTATGCAATCGGCAAGGGCCGCTTAGTCGGTCGCCCCAGATATTAATAGGAGAGCGATATTTATGAAAATTATTGATGTTGTTTGCTCCGCCGGACGCACCGGCTTCTATTTCGACGATCAGCGTGCCATTAAAGGCGGCGCCGGTCATGATGGTGTTTTCTATGTAGGCCAGCCTGTAACCGAGGGATTTCGTTCGGTTCGTCAGGCAGGTGAGTCTATCTCTGTTATGCTTGTTCTGGAGGACGGGCAGGTTGCTTTCGGTGACTGTGCCGCTGTTCAGTATTCGGGCGCAGGCGGGCGCGATCCGCTGTTCCTTGCTGAGGATTTTATCCCTGTTATCGACAAATATATAAAACCCGAGCTGGTTGGGAAAGAAGCTGATGACTTTCGCGGTCTTTGTGCTATGATGGAAGCGATTTCGGTGGAAGGCAAGCGCCTGCACACCGCCATTCGTTACGGTGTTTCACAGGCTATCCTTGATGCCGTTGCAAAGGCTACCGGCAGAATGATGTGCGAGGTTGTTGCAGATGAATATGGCTGCACGGTTTCAGAAACTCCTGTTCCCATCTTTACCCAGTCGGGTGATGACCGCTATGATAACGCTGACAAAATGATTATCAAGGGTGCACAGGTTTTGCCTCACGCACTTATTAATAATATTGACACCAAGCTCGGAAGAAAGGGCGAAAAGCTTGCTGAGTATGTTGCATGGCTTCGTGACCGTATCCTTGCGAATCGCACCGACGAGAACTACAGCCCTGTTATGCATATGGATGTTTACGGCACCATCGGCGCCGCATTCGGCAACAACAATTACAAAGAGATGGCGGACTATATTGAAGAGCTGGGCAAAATTGCAAAGCCCTTCCACCTTCGCATTGAAGGACCTATGGACTGCGATTGCGACCGCGAGACACAGCTTACCGCACTTGCAGGGCTTACACGCGAGCTTAATGCAAGAGGCTGTGATGTTGAGCTGGTTGCCGACGAGTGGTGCAACACCTTAGAGGATATTAAACTGTTTGCCGACAACAAGGCAGGTCATATGGTCCAAATCAAGACTCCGGACCTCGGCGGCATCAACAACACCATTGAAGCAGTTCTCTACTGCAAAGAGAAAGGAATCGGCGCATATCAGGGCGGCACCTGCAATGAGACCGACCGAAGTGCACAGGTTTGCGTTCACTGCGCTATGGCAACTGCGCCCGACCAGATTCTTGCCAAACCCGGCATGGGCGTTGACGAGGGTTATATGATCGTTTACAACGAAATGAACCGCATCATGGCTATGCGCAAGGCAAAGAAAAACCTCGCAAAATAAATTTTTATAAGGCTCTCCGCACACCGGCAGTGTGCGGAGAGCTTGTTTTTGTTTACAATATTTCAAGTATGTGTTATAATCTGTTTGTAAAAACTGTCCGCAAAGGAGAAGCGGCATGGGCTGTATAATTGAATTTTTTCTTGAATTCGTTTTTGAAACGCTGTTTGAGGGGTATATTGCCCTGATGTCCCTTATTTTACCAAAACACAATGTAAGCAAATGGGGGCAAATCCTATTAAAAATTATTCTTTTTGTATTTGCCGTGCTGCTGCTTTTTGCATTAATTATAGGAATTGTTATGATGTTTGAGGAGGATGTTGCTGTAAAAAACTCGGGGCGGAAACTAACAACCGTTTTACTTATTATCATGGCTATCCAAATTGGTTTAGGAATAATTATGCGTGTCATAACAAGAAAACGCTGAGATTTTTAAAACATGTTAAATGAAAAGAGGTTTTTCTATGAGTTTTCAATTACCCGAATACAGACACCCCGATTTTACGGCAAGTGAGCTGAAAGGTGCTCCCGATGCGGTTTTTGAGGTCTGTGATATGGATGGGGTTGCTCCCGAAGGCTACCACAGCACCTCTATGTTCCCCGAATATTTTAAAATAGGCGGCAAATGGATTCTTGCCGAGGACAGCCGTATGGATTCCAGCGTTGTTCTTTGCGAGGATGGGCGTCTTGCGGTTGTTGAAAACCGTAATCTCAAAAAAGGGGATAAGGTTATTTTAGGGCGCACCGAAAAGGGAGAGGAGGGCATTTTTGTCCACGCCAACGGTTTTGTTGCAGAGGATGCGGAAATTGACGATAAGTTTGTTTTTCGGCAGGGCAGAAGCAGGGAGACCTCTTATGCCAGAGACTATGATAATCTCATGGAGCTTTTGCGCCATGAAAAAGAACACGGAAACATCGTTTGGGTGATGGGACCTGCCTTTTCTTTTGATTATGACGCGCGCCGCGCCATGCAGGCGCTTATAGAGGGCGGGTATGTAGATGCGGTTATGGCAGGCAACGCCCTTGCCACCCATGATCTGGAGGGCGCTCTGCTGCATACTGCCTTGGGGCAGGATATTTATACCCAGCGCTCCTGTGAGAATGGGCATTACCACCACCTTGATGTGATAAACAAGGTTCGCCGCAGCGGCTCTATCAAGCAGTTTGTTGCGGATTATGATATTAAAGACGGTATTATGTATGCCTGTGTTAAGAAGAATGTGCCTTTTGTTCTTACAGGCTCGATAAGAGATGACGGACCTCTCCCTGAGGTTATTGCCGATGCATATGAGGGACAGACTGCTATGCGTGAGGTTGTCCGCAAAAGCACAACCGTTATCTGCCTTGCAACCATGCTGCACACCATTGCCACCGGCAACATGACACCCTCTTTCCGTGTCATGCCCGATAAAAGCATCCGCCCTGTTTATCTTTACACCATTGATATTGATGAATTTGTGGTAAACAAGCTGCTTGACCGCGGCAGCCTTTCTGCCACCACCATGGTAACCAATGTGCAGGATTTTATTACCATTGTGGCAAGAGG
>JAZQMT010000011.1:0-26257 GCA_045543635.1 Oscillospiraceae bacterium
GGTTAACTTTGTCACAGACAATATAACTGAGGCACACTTCCTTACGGAGTGTGCCTCAAAAAGCGGTGCTTTTTTATTGATTTTCGCGAAGTTTTGTGAAAATTTCCTAATTTTTTCTTGCCTTTTGCCTATTACATTAAATGTAATTTTATGGTAAAATAATACTAAACAAAAAGAAAGTAGGGTGAAAAAATGTTAAAGTGCGGAGATGTTGTTGTTTACAGCGCAACAGGAGTTTGTTTGATAGAGGAAGTTTCTGAAAAGAGCTTTGGCGGTGAAAAAAATAAGTATTATGTTCTCAAGCCGCTTCTGCAAAAAAGCTCGACCGTTTTTATTCCTGTAAATAACGCCCGTTTAACACAAAAAATACACCCTATTCTCTCGCAAGAGGAATTTAAGGAGCTGTTCTGCTCGGTTGCCCAAAGAAAGCCTGTCCGCCCTGAAAGTGAAGCTCTGCGGCATGATAAATTTATTGAAATATTAGAGAGCGGAAATCGCGCGGCACTTATGCTTATGGTCTATGACCTCAGGGCTTTCCAAAAACAGCAGCAGGAAAATGGCAGAAGACTGCACCTGGCTGATGAACGCCTGCTCACCTCTGCCGAAAATCTGCTTTTTGAAGAAATAGCCTATGTTTTTCATATTGAAAAGGACGCTGCTCGTGATTTTCTTGAAAAACAATTTGCCTAAAAAATCCTCCGAGTAGGTATATGTCACCTACCCGGAGGATTTTAATTTTACTTGTCTTTTTGTTTTTATAATAAATTCTGTTATAAAATCAGCTGATTTTAGTAGCGGCGCCCTTAGTGCTCAGAAACACAAAAATTCCCCTCCGAGAAATCTCGGAGGGGAATTTTATCAAGCTTTATTTATGCTTTAATTATTTTGTTGCTCTGTTCTTTTTGGTTGCAAAGAGAACGGTAGCAGCACCGAGGCTTACGATCATCATGATCATAACAAAGAGAGAGTTTTCGCCGGTAGCGGGAGATTTATCCTCTTCCTTATTCTCTTCTTTGTTTTCCTCTTTATCTTCTTCGCCAAGAGCGTCAACAAAGTTCCTTTGCTCGGTCTCGTCGCAGTGTGCGCACTCATAAAGGTCATAGCCCTTTTCGGTAGCGGTAGGAGCAACAGTCTCCTTCAGCTCCATCTCGTGAGCAAGCTTCTCGACAGTCTCAACGCCTTCCTGAACTTCGCCGCAAACAGAGCACTTCTTACCGGCAGTGGTGCCTTCGGTGGTGCAGGTTGCGTCTACAGGAGCAACATCGACATCCTTATCATGAGCTTTCTTCTCAACAACCTGCTGAGCGACCTGTACTTCGCCGCAAACAGAGCATTTCTTGCCCTCGGTAAGTCCGGTTGCGGTGCAGGTTGCTTCTACTGCAGCAATTGTCTCGTTCTGATCGTGAGCCTTCTTCTCAACAACCTGCTGAGCGACCTGAACTTCGCCGCACATCGAGCATTTCTTACCTTCGGTAAGTCCGGTTGTGGTGCAGGTTGCTTCTACTGCAGCAATTGTTGCGTTCTGGTCATGTGCTTTCTTCTCAACAACCTGCTGAGCGACCTGAACCTCGCCGCATCCGGTGCATTTCTTACCTTCGGTAAGTCCGGTTGTGGTGCAGGTTGCTTCTACTGCGGGGATGATCTCAGCCTGATTGTGTGCTCCCTTGGGAGTTTCAGTCTGAGCGACTTGAACCTCACCGCACATCGAGCACTTCTTGCCCTCGGTAAGTCCGGTTGCGGTGCAGGATGCTGGTACTTCGGGAATAATCTCATTTTGGTCGTGATCTTTCTTAGCAGTTTCAGTCTGAGCGACCTGAACCTCACCGCACATCGAGCACTTCTTGCCCTCGGTAAGTCCGGTTGTGGTGCAGGTTGCTTCTACTGCAGCAATTGTCTCATTCTGGTCATGTGCTTTCTTCTCAACAACTTGCTGAGCTACCTGAACCTCGCCGCACATCGAGCACTTTTTGCCCTCAGTAAGTCCGGTCTCGGTGCAGGTTGCTTCTACTGCAGCAATAACGCCTTTGTCATCGTGTGCTTTTTTAGCAGTTTCAGTGGGTGCTACTAAAATCTCGCCGCAAACAGAGCACTTCTTACCTTCGGTAAGTCCGGTTGTGGTGCAGGTTGCTTCTACTGCGGGAATAGTGGTTTCTTTATGACCGGCAGTCTCGCAATCGGTGGTGTGGTATTCAATAAACTTAGCATCATCTTCAACAAAGAAGATCTCGCCTGCATAGAAGGCTTTTCCATGCTCAAAGCCGGATTCTAAGTTATAATAGATACCCTGCCAAGCATTGTTATAATAGCCACCCCAACCAATCTTAATTCTGTCAATATCAAGAACGGTAGAATCCTTAATAAATCCGCTGATGGGAACAAGGACATAACCATCCATATTTCCGGCATATATGATAGAACCGCCGCTGACAGCAAGGGTTTCTGTTGTGCCGGTAGCAAGGTCAACATAAGTGACACTATCGGTATTTCTGAGTTTAAACTCAAGGGTACGGAAAGCAGTACCCGACCAAGGACGCGGACTAATGGTAAAGCTAAATTCCTCGTTAGGAACGGTTCCGTCCTTAGTTGCGATACGGAATGCTAAGGTCTTTACATTGGTAAGGTCGATCTCATCGGGAACACCCTTTTTTCGAACAGCATACGCTGCAGGAACAGCACCCTCAAGCTTGGTCATGTCATAGTTATCATTCATGGTAAGCATTGCATTATGGCTTGTATATCCGGGGTTTAAGGTAATCTCGTGTGCAAGGTCGCCATTGGGGAGAGTTGTAATGTGAATAAACTGTCTGGTACTCTCGGTATGAACATTCTCATTGTCATCAGGATCAAACTTTGCTTTACCAACTGCAGCGCCTGCCTGAACCTGCTGGAAGCTTCTGTAGCATCCAATACGCATTGCGTAGGAAGCAGTATCAGCTCCGCCATTGGGATAATACATCTTGCCTGCAACGCCGCGATTTGTAGCACGAGCCTTAGCAAAGGTTTCAACATCCGATACGAGGAAGCAGTCACCAACAAGGAGCTCCTTATCTGCCCAAGAGCTTTCTTTTGCTGCACGTCCATCAATATCAGTGGGGCCGGATCTGAACTGAATGCTCATGCCCTTAAAGCTGGTTCTTAAGAATTCTTTAAGAATTTTTACTTCGCCCGAGGTTGCTGCAAAGGGAATCATCAAATATCCGTCTGCATCACCGGAAAATTCATATCCGGAGGGGTGGGGATGATCCTCAGAGCTTTGGGGAAGATAAGTGGACTGGGGAAATGCCCAAGTCATAGAACCATCTTCCAGATCAAGCCAACGATAAGCATGATTATACTCTTTGGGAAGAACCAAATAAGAGCCATCAGCTGCTACAAGGTTCAAGCGCAATGTAGCAGTTTCATCCGAAAATGCGGGGCTGTTATCATTGAGCTTCATGCGAACTGCAAGATACATTGTATCTGCAAGAGTTTTGTTTGTTTCATCTTCGTTAAGAGGAATCTCTTCGGGGATACCTATGCCTGTATAAGATGTGTCATTACCATAGGTAAACTTAGCATCAAAAACAGCATCCAATGTGCTGTTAAGAGCTACGTCTCCGGTTTCATCATCCATCATATACGGATCATTAAATACGATGAAGTTCTCTCCATCTTCCTGACGAACGGTCAGGGTTCGGTCATCTGTTGTGGTGTACTTGGTTGCGTCTAAGGCATTGGTAACATCAAACAGATAAGATGCACCGTCTCCGGTGGCATAGCGGTTCGTGGTCTCAGCAAAAGCTGAGAAGGATGCATAGCCAAGAACCATTGCCATCGTCAGAACGATTGCTAAAATTCTTTTCTTCATTCTTTTGACCTCCATTTTATAATATAAAATTGTACCTTTCGGTTTACAAAATAATTATACAAACTTAAGCCAAAATTGTAAACTGACATTCTGTCCAAAATAAAAAAAAAATCTTGTACATATTGAACAATTTTTTTAAAAAGTTTGTATAATATAATCCAAAAATGGTAATTTTAAGTTGAAATAAAACCATTTGACCGCCCGAAGGAAATATGTTACAATAGAACGCAGAGCAGACTGTGTGGCAGCGCAAGATTTTCATCTTGTGAGGAAAGTCCGGGCTTCAAAGGGCAGGATAACTGCTAACGGCAGCCGAAGGTGACTTCCGGGAAAGTGCAACAGAAAATATCCGCCCGCATTTTTTGCGGGTAAGGATGAAAAGGCGGGGTAAGAGCCCACCGGGGCACAGGTAACTGTGCCTGCTGTGTAAACCCTATCCGAAGCAACATCCGGTGGAAGAAAAGGCTATATAGGGGCTGCCCGTCCCTCTTTTCTTCGGATGGCGAAGAGGCAACCGGCAACGGCTTGTCCAAGATAGATTGTCACACGCGACAGAACCCGGCTTATAGGTCTGCTCTAAAAGAACAGGCAAGCGAAATCGCTTGCCTGTTCTTTTATTCTATATAAGTTTTGGTTTCTTTTCCCTTAAGCAGTGCGCCTATTGCCATTACAATCGCAAAAATAATAAGATACCAAACGCACGCCATTCTATGCGCATCAATACAGGCGTAAATCATAAACAAAGAACCCGCTATTGCAAGCACAGGGAAAACAAAGCGGCGCATAAACGTTTCTTTCTTTTCCTTTATCATCCATGCTATAAAAATCGGAAGATAGAATGCATAAATGGTAACGATAGGAATTTCTGTGGGGTCGAAAACAAACGGGCCGCTCCAAGTTTTTGCAAGATTGGACAAATAGAAATAGAAGCACCATGCCGCACAGCATACAAGCCCTAATACCGAAGAGTTGGTGACACTGTTGGTCTGGGAGTCGACCTGTGCAAATATTTTGGGGCGAGGTCCCTCATTGCGCACCGCAATCGAATACATTCCGCGGCAACAGCCAAGCATAAGCCCATTCATGGTTCCCATACATGAAATCGCAATAAAGAGGTTTAAAACATTGCCAAGCACATTTCCGAAAACATGCGTAAATGCCGTTGTAGCGCCCTTATCAGCAAGCACCTGATTGCTCTCTCCGCCCGCAACACCGATATAATAGAAAAGATAGACGGCGATAATAATAAGCGCACCTATCACAAGCGCTCTGGGCAGATTTTTTTTCGCATTCTTTATCTCCGCGTTGATGGATGTGGCGATTATCCAGCCCTCATATGCAAAAGCCGTTGCACAAACAGCCGCAAGCAAGGGACTGCCGGAAACCTCATAACCAATGGCATTGGTAGCGAAATTATTAGCAAGTGTACCACTGGCGAGCCCATAAATAATTCCTCCGACTGCCATGAGAAGCAGCGGAACTAACTTGATAAAGGTAGTTGACACCTGAAACTTACCTGCAAGCTTGGGTGAAAGAGCGTTGAGTGCAAAAGAGGCAACCAGATAGAGCATCATCAGCACCATGCACTCAGGCCCCATCACCTCTTCCGCACCCGCATTCCCCCCTGCCAGCGAAAGCAGCGGAAACTCGGGAGCAACCGAGCGCAAAAACACCAGCGTATAACGGGCAGAAAGCCATGCAAGCGCACTGGTCAAGGTCGGGTAATATATAAACGTTAAAAACCAGCCGACCATGTAGGCATATTTTTTTCCGACGGTAGCCTCGGCATAGTCAACAATACCATTGACCTTTTGATATTTCTGTGCCATGGAGCAGAAGGCAAGGATGCAGACCAGCATGATAAGACCGCCGATAAGCCAAGCCAAAATGCCAAGCGGCATATCGCCGCCTGTTTTTTGTAAAATAGTCTGTGCTTTAAAGAAAACGCCTGAACCGATAACAATTCCGACTACCATACAAATAGCGGTAACAAGCCCATATTTTTTTGTAAGTTTATTTTCCATGTTTACCCCCCTATGTTTTTTTTAGTTTGATTTTAACATATTTTCCCAAAAAATCAAGTATTTTCTTTCATTTTTGCATTTAAATGGGCAAAAAACAAAGGGCGGGACTGCTGCCCCACCTGCATTTTATTTGTGCTTTTTGTAATAACAGTATGAATAAATGATAGGTGCCGCAACCGCAACGATAATAACTGCAAAAAACAGCCATACAGCCCCGAAAACCGAACACAGCACGCTTACAGCTCCGCATAGAACCCAAAGCCTGCCCGCAAAGCGGTGGGTATGATTCCAGTTATCTTCATCGCTCAGGGTCCAGCTTATCTTAATGCCCATGCTGTAATTCTGGCTGCTTTTGGGCAGATAATTTCCTATAACAATAAGAAGCAGTCCAAAGAAAATAAGCACAATTCTCGTAAAATTAAATTTCAGACCCATTGCATAGGTGTAAATTGCCGTGCTGCACAAAAGCGATAGAATTGGAATGAGCCATAAAATAACGCCCATGGATTTGCCGCTTATGTTTTTGCTTTTCGGGTCAAGCGAGGTCGCAAACATACAAAGCCACTCCAGACCTGCCAAAAAAAGCGGAAGCCCAAACACCGCAAACCATTTGCTGCTCCATCCGTTTGCCTCGTTATCTGCCCCAAAATGCGTTGCTATCCTTTCGGGCAAACTATCCCAAAGTATAATGCCGACTACTATGGGCAAAAGCGTTATAATGGTAGTAATAATTAAGCTCTTCCTATATTTTTTAATCATTTTCCCTTTCTCCTTTCAAATCACTTATCCAAAGCATGATCTCCTCTAAAACCGAGGCGTTGAGTTCATAGATGATAAATTTACCCTCTCGCTTATCGCGAATGAGGTCCGCCTCCTTTAAAACTGCAAGATGCCGCGAAATTGCAGCAGCAGTTATATCAAATCTCTCGCCTATCTCTCCCGCACTTTTCTTTCCCGAGCGCAAAAGGTTTAATATTTCCCTTCTGGTCGGGTCAGCAAGCGCACGAAGCGTGTTTTGCAGACCCATTTTTCTCCCTCCTATTTATTTAACATTTAACTTAATTGTTAATTATATTATATTATAAAAGGATTTGTTTGTCAACACTTTATATAAAGAAAGCCATATAAAACAATTTAAAGCGCCACACCAACATCTTGTTTATCTTACTTTTTCTTTTTTGTTATGGTTCGTTTGAGGTGTCGAGAATAGGTGATAACAGCAGTACTGCTCACAATCAGGGAAATAATTAAAAGCAACACTCCTGTTCCCCATGCACCGCTGTTTTGACAGATATTTTGAATCAGATACATCACCATTAGCTGTGCAAAAATAATGGCGACAAGAACAAGAGACTGAAAAAAGCTCATTCCCTCGACATATAAAGGAAAGAGCGGAGGCTCTCCGCTCTGGTTTTTGTTATTCATTCGCATCGCCTCCCTACTTTAAGTTTATGCAGAGAGAACAAAGATAGAATTTATTTCCGCCAATATTTCCGGTCCAAACTGCGATACTGAACAGCCTCAAGGATATGCTCCTGCTCTATTCGTTCGCACTCTGCTAAATCAGCAATTGTACGCGCCACTTTTAAAACGCGGTTATAAGCCCTGGCAGACATGCCTGTGCGCTCAAAAGCAAGCTTTAAAAGCTCCTTTGCATCGTCCGACACCTTGCAAACAACAGCAAAAAGCCGCTCTGACAACTGTGCATTACAGAAAATCCCGTTTTCTTCTTCACCGGAAAATTCCTTTAACCGCTCCCGCTGAATTTCTCTGGCACGATTTATCCTTTTTCTTATCTCAGCGGAGCTTTCTTCACGGCGCGTTTGTGTAAGCTTAGAAAACTCAACCGGCATAACCTCAATATGTATGTCAAAACGGTCTAGGAGCGGTCCGCTCACGCGGCTAATGTACTGAGATGCCGAATGTGCTGAACAGGTGCAGGGTTTTAAAGGGTGGCCGCGGTAACCGCACTTGCAGGGATTCATAGCTGCTACCGTCATAAAAGAGCAGGGAAAGGTCACACTGCCCGAAACGCGGGAAACCGTTACCTTTCCGTCCTCCAAGGGCTGGCGAAGTATTTCAAGTGCCGAGCGGCTGTACTCCGGGAATTCGTCTAAAAATAACACTCCGTTGTGTGCAAGCGATATTTCACCGGGGCGCGGATAAGCTCCTCCGCCCGAAAGCCCAAAGGGTGACACGGTGTGGTGCGGAGCGCGAAAAGGGCGCTCGCGGATAAGCGAAACGCCCGCAGGCAAAACACCTGCAATAGAATGAATTTCGGTAGTCCGCAGAGACTCCTCAAAGCTCATTTGGGGCAAAATAGAGGGAAGCCTTTTGGCAAGCATGCTCTTTCCCGAGCCGGGAGAACCGACCATTAAAACATTATGCCCTCCGGCAGCGGCAATTTCAAGGGCGCGTTTGGCAGCCTGTTGTCCCTTGACATCGCAAAAATCATATGCTCCCTCTGCTTGCTCAAAATTTTCGGGTATCTCACTTATGTAAGGGGCAATTTTATTTTCTCCGAAAAAGTGCTCAACAACCTCTCGCACACAGCGGACAGGCAATACATCTATTCCGCGGATAACGCCCGCCTCATAACGATTTTCATAAGGTACAATGATGCTCTCAAACCCTAAATCGCGTGCACACAGAGTCATAGACAAAACGCCGTTTACCGAACGAACATCACCTTTGAGCGAAAGCTCACCGACAAAAGCGGTTTTTGAACCAAGCTCGCAAATTTGTCCCGAAGCAGTTAAAATTCCGAGCAAAATCGCAAGATCATATACAGGACCGACCTTTTTCACATCAGCAGGCGCGAGATTGACGGTTATTCTTCCCACAGGAAAGGTATATCCGCAGTTTTTAACAGCCGAACGAACTCTATCTCGCGATTCTTTAACCGCGGCATCAGGCAGTCCCACGATGTCAAAGGAGGGTAGTCCTCCCGAAATATCGGTTTCAACCTGTACCTCAAAACAGTTCATGCCCGAAAGCCCAAAGCTTTTTATGCTTGAAAACAAGGGGATCCCACCTTTTTACATCTCGCCGATTCCGCCGGCATTTTGCTTTACATAGATAATTCCGGAAACCACCGTTGCCACAACTGAAAGGGCAAACGCGACATCACCGATGGCTCTAAGCCAATCGGGCAGCACAGGAAACCAGCTAAGCAGCTGCTCAATGACCAAAATAACAAGAATCGTGATAAACTGGGTAACGGTTTTGACTTTACCCCAAATATTGGCAGCAATTACATTTCCCTGCTCTACACAAACAAGACGCAATGCCGAGACCATAAATTCGCGGGCAAGAATAATGATGATGCCAACAAGCCAGCAGATAAGGGCGGTTTGGGAGGAGGTTTTTAAAACAGTCATTCCCACAAGCGCGCTGATAACAAGCACCTTATCTGCAAGGGGGTCTAAAAATTTTCCGAAATTCGTAATAAGCCCGCGACTGCGCGCCATTTTGCCATCTATCATATCGGTAAGTGACAAGCCGCCGAAAATAATCCCCGACAAAAGAAAACGGGCAGGAATAGCTTCAATAAGCAGAACTGCCAAAAAAACGGGGACCATTGCCGCTCTGAAAACTGTTAATTTATTCGGTGTGTTCATTTGTTTCCTCCTTCCTCAGGGAGGAGAGCCTCTCCCATAAGGTCATAATCCATGGCATCTGTTATATGAACCGCAACAAAATCCCCGATCCTCAAGGGAGACTGCGAGGCAAAAAAGATCTTTCCATCAATATCGGGCGCATCAAATTCGCTTCTTCCGAAATAACATTCTCCATAACGGTCGTAACCCTCAACTGCAACCGTCACCGTTTTGCCAATCATTTTTTCATTAAATTCGTCCACCGTTCTCTGCTGTGCGCGCATGATAATATCAGCGCGCTTCTGGGCAATTTCACTGTCAATCTGATCCTCAAAATCGTAAGCCACCGTTCCCTCCTCGCGCGAATAGGCAAAGCAGCCGACTCTTTCGAATTTCGCCTCTTTTAAAAACTCACACAGCTCGCAAAACTGCTCCTCGGTTTCCCCGGGAAATCCTGCAATAAGCGTTGTACGAAGCACCACTCCGGGAATTTTTTCCCTGATTTTTTTCACAAGCTTTAAGAGGCTTTCTCTGTCACCGCTTCGATTCATGCGTGAGAGCACCTGCTCATTTGCGTGCTGGATGGGCATATCTATGTACTTCACAACCTTATCAAGGCTTGCGATAGCCTCACACAGTTCATCGGTGATAACCTCAGGATATGTGTATAAAATGCGAATCCAGGCAAGCTCCTCAATTTCATTTAAACGGTAGAGCAGTTCTGCCAAACAGGGTTTGCCGTAAAGATCGGTTCCGTAGCGCGTTGTGTCCTGTGCAACAAGAACAAGCTCCCGAACCCCTGCTTTTGCAAGACTTTTTGCCTCGGCAACAATACTTTTCATTTCGCGGCTGCGGAATTTTCCGCGGATATGCGGAATCGCACAGTAGGTGCAGCAGTTGTCACAGCCCTCGGCTATCTTTAAATAAGCATAGAAAGGAAGCGTTGTTAAAACGCGATCTCCCTCCAACGCAAGACAGGTTTTTTCGCCAAAGCTTATGTGCGCCTTATCCTCTGCCATCGCCTTTGTAATAGCCTCGCAAATCTCACGGTTGCTTCCGATTCCGAGAATTATATCCGCCTCGGGAATTTCAGCATGCAGCTGTTCCCTGTAACGTTCGGCAAGGCAACCCGTTACCACAATTTTTTTAATTCTGCCTTCCTTTTTAAGAAGCCCCATTTCCAATATCTGCTCGATAGACTCCTTTTTAGCCGACTCAATAAAGCCGCAGGTGTTAATAATAACCACCTCTGCCAAGGCGGCATCGCCGACAAGCTCAAATCCGCCTTTTTTTAAATCGGCAAGCATGATTTCGGCGTCCACCTGATTTTTGGGACAACCGAGACTTATCATTCCAACAGTCACTGCCATACTGATTTCCTTTCATTCATCGCTAATTTCTTCATTAAAATCACAAAGCTCCCGAAGCACTCGTTGTATCGTGCGGTAGCTGAATCCCTTTCTTGTAAGCGCAGCAAACGCACGCTGTTTTCCCTTGGGGGTGTCTATATCATTTTGATATTTTTTCATTACCGATAGAGCCGCCGCATATTCTTCGTCCTCGTCTGAAAAAACCTCTTGAAGCACATCGTCTGTAATCTCGCGGCTGACGCCTTTTAACAAAAGCTCCTGCCGAACGGCATAGGGTCCCTTTTTTAAAAAGTCTCTGCGGTGCTCGGCAAAGGCTTTTGCAAAAGCCGCGTCATCAACAAGCCCCAGAGTGTTAAGCTCTGCTATTGCCGCATCAATAATATCGGGCGAATAGTCACGCCGCAACTTTTGACGAAGTTCCTTTTCCGAGTGCAACCGCCGATCCAAGGCATACAAAAGCCGCTCTCTTGCTCGCCGAACAAGCTTTTGCGCAGCAAGCTCGGGAATTTCCCCCTCTACAATTTCTTTTCCGACACAGAGCGCTCGCCTGACAATAATTTCATCAGCAAGGCTTAACAAAAACTGTCCGTCTGCATAAACCCTGGAAAACCCCTTTTTATAGCACGGCTCTATTTTGGTAATTATCATTTATTCGTCATCAACCTCAGCATCAATAGAAATGTCTCCGCTATCTACGGTGGGCTTTGCTGCTTTTTTTACAGGTGCCTTCTTATTGGGATTTTCGTTTTCTTCTTTCATCGCTGCACGCACCTTTTCGGTTATCTCAGCAAGAAGCTCCTTTCTCTCCTCAAGCAGTGCTTTAACATTGTCCCTGCCCTGTGCAAGTCTCTCGGTACCGTAACTAAACCAAGCTCCGCTCTTTTGAATAATGTCGCGCTCGACAGCTAAATCAACGATTTCACTGATTGCGCTGATGCCTTTGCCGTAAATAATGTCAAAATGTGCCTCTTTAAACGGAGGCGCAACCTTGTTCTTTACTACCTTACAACGAACATGATTGCCGATATTCTCACTGCCCACCTTAACACTATCCACCTTGCGAACATCAAGACGCACCGAAGCATAATATTTCAGCGCACGGCCGCCGGGAGTCGTTTCGGGGTTGCCATACATAACGCCGTCCTTTTCACGCAGCTGATTAATAAAAATAACAACGGCATTCGAACGCGAAACCAGCGGAGTTAACTTGCGCAGAGCCTGTGACATAAGTCTTGCCTGCTGACCGACATGACTGTCACCCATATCTCCCTCAATTTCAGCTTTGGTGGACATAGCAGCAACCGAGTCAATAACCACAACATCGACCGAACCGGAACGAATAAGCATTTCAGCAATTTCAAGCGCCTGCTCACCCGAATCGGGCTGCGATACCAAAAGGGAATCAACATCAACCCCGAGATTTCCGGCATAAACAGGATCCAGTGCATGCTCAACATCAATAAAGGCAACAATTCCGTCATTTTTCTGTGCTTCTGCCGAAATATGCAGCGCAACGGTTGTTTTACCTGAACTTTCAGGCCCAAAAATCTCAACGATTCTTCCTCTCGGAACACCGCCGATACCCAGTGCAATATCAAGGGAAAGCGAACCTGTGGAAATGGCTTCTACATTCATTGCCGCCCTCTGCCCAAGCCGCATGACCGCGCCCTGTCCGTATCTCTTTTCGATATTGGTAAGTGCCAGTTGAAGTGCCTTCTGTTTGTCAAAACTGCTGCTTTTGTTATCCTCTAACTGTTTTGCAATGCTTTTTGCCATAACTTTATCCTCCTTGAAACGGCTAAAGCCGTTTTTATTTTATTTCATGGCGCCGACAGCGCGTCTTATCCCGTTAAAATCCTTTTTTTCGCATGGGCTGTGAAATCCTGCATTTTTTAAAATTTCAAGCACAGCATCCGCCTGCTGAAACCCTACCTCAAAAACAAGTAACCCGCCATCCTTGAGCTTGTTTCTGTAAACCTCTGTAATGCGGCGATAATAACACAGTCCGTCCTCTCCGCCGAAAAGCGCCTCATGAGGCTCATAGCGCACATTTCGGTCAAGCTGTTGCATTTCTTTGCTTGTAATATAAGGCGGATTGGAAATAATCAGGTCAAGTTGCGGCAGCCTCTCTAAAACTTCCCGTGAAAACATATCTCCCAAAACGGAAAAAACTTTGCCGCCTGCCTGAACAATATTCTTTTTAAGATAACAAAACGCCTGTGCAGACCGCTCCACTGCAAACCCTTGTACATCATGCTCCAGCGCAAGCGTTACTGCAATACAGCCGCTTCCGCTGCCGAGATCGGCAAACAGGGCATCTTTTTTTTGTTTCAAAAACTCTCCTGCGAGCTCTGTAGCTGCCGCCGTGTCCTCTCTGGGAATTAAAACCCCGTCACCGACTAAAAACGAGCGCCCCATAAACTCCCATTTTCCTAAAATGTACTGAATCGGCCTGCCCGCTTTGAGCTGTTGTATGCGCTCATCAAGAAGTTTTTGCTGCTCACTTAAAATCTCCCGCTCCGGATACACCATCATTTGCGTGCGCGAAAGTCCCAGTGTTTCTTGGGCGAGAATTCTCATTTCTGCCAAAGCTTCCTCTTTTAATAGGGTAAGGACATCTTGAACCTTCATTACCACTCTGCCTCTTTTTTGTCCTGCGGCATAACTGCTTTGAGTGACTCTATGGCAACCTCAAGCTGCGACTCATCGGGCTCTTTGGTGGTAAGGCGCTGGAGCCAGAGACCCGGAGCAGAAATCAAACGCGTAAATTTGTTATCATGTCTGCCGATAAATTTAATAATTTCATAGCCCACTCCGACAACAACAGGAAGCAAAAGGATGCGCAATGCGAACCTTGCAAGAACCCCCAAATCAGCGGGCACTGCCAAAAACAGAACGATGCTGACAATCAGAACAATGAGAATAAACGAGGTGCCGCAACGCGGGTGGAAACGGGTGTATTTTTTCGTGTTCTCAACAGTCAGCTCCTCACCTGCCTCATAGCATGCAATGGTCTTGTGCTCAGCCCCGTGATACTCATAGGTGCGCTTTATATCCGGCATAAGTCCCACAAGCGCAATATAACCTATAAACACTGCGATCTTAATAAGCCCTTCCGCAACCGCCGTAAACACTCCAAGCTCTAAAACATAGGTGTTGAAAAGCTTAACAATCGCAGTAGGCACCAGCACAAACAACGCCACCGCAAGCACAACGCCCAATACCATGGCTACAACACCGATTGCAGCAAACAGCTTTTCCCCGAGCTTCCGGGTTAAAAACTTATCCAGCTTAGAGGGCTCTGTCTCCTCCTCGTCTAATCCCGCAAGCTCTGCCGAGCGCATGATGGATTTATAACCGAGGATCATGGTCTGCACAAAGTTTGCAAGCCCGCGAATAACAGGAAACCGCAAAAACTTCGGGATCGCTTTATCGCGTTTGTCCTCCACTTTTTCAATGGTAATGCTGCCATCCGGTGTCCGCACCGCCATGGCTGTTTGCGCAGGGCCTCGCATCATAACGCCCTCTATCAGTGCCTGTCCGCCTATGGATGTGCGAAAACCGACAGGACATCCGCTTGTTTGTTTTTCTTTATTCATCGTTTATGCCTCCTTGCTCGTTTCCTGCATAACAGGAAATGTGAGCGTAACTGTAGTGCCGAAGCCGAGCTGACTTTTTATCTCAAATGTGCCGCCCAGCATGGTAACAATCTCATCAACGACCGCAAGCCCTATGCCCGAACCGCGGCGGGTAAGATTGCCTTTATAGAACTTCTTTTTTATTTTAGGAAGGTCCTCGGGACTGATTCCGCAGCCGCGATCCTCCACGCTGACATAGATCATGCCGTATTCCTCATAGGCGTTAACACAAACGCTGCCGCCCTGATCGGAATATTTTATGGCATTATCCAAAACATTTACAAACACCTGACGAATACGGTTTTTGTCACCCAAAATAGGAGAGAGCATTTGGGGCTCATTGTATTCCAATGTGATACCTTCCCGCTTTGCCCGCTCGGAGAACACAAGAATTGCCTCCTCCAGTTCTGCCAAAATATCCATCTTCTCCTTTTTTATGGTAAACCTTCCGCTCTGCATCTTGGAAAAGTCCAAAAGATCTTCCACAATAGTAGAAAGCCGCTCGGTCTCGCTGATGATAACATTCATGCCCTTTTGCCGCGTTTCCCTATCGCACCTGATATTGTCTGCCAATGTCTCACCCCAGCCCCGAATGGCAGTTAGCGGGGTTCGCAACTCATGAGAAACCGAGGAAATGAACTCGTTTTTTATATTTTCGCTTTGCGCAAGCTCATCAGCCATGTAGTTTACAATATCGCACAAATCGCCCATTTCATCCTTATACTTATTTTCGATCCGTGCATCAAAATCCCCTGCAGCTATTCGCCTCGCTGTTTTTTCAACCTCAGCCACGGGGCGTGTAATGGAATGTAAGAACACTAAATTGGATATTAAAATAAAAACTGCCACTACAACACCAATCAAAATATACATCAGCGCCATACTCATGATCTGTTGATCAGCAGGCTCTAACGATGCCATCAAACGCAGCGCCAGTATATCTCCCGCCTGTGAGGGTGATGCCACCGTAACACAATAAATTCTCTCACCGTTAGCATGCTTTTGAACACTTTCTCCGATACGATTGTCGCTTTTAAGAGCCGATACAAGGTCATCGGTTCCCAGTCCGCTTTGCGGCGCAAATCCGCTGGATGACATGATGGGCTTTTTATTACGATCAATAGCGACAAGCTCCATGCGGTTTCTATCGGAAAAGTTTTCAATAAGCTCGCGGGTGCGTTCGGAAAAATCCGAGTCGGCATCTGAGGCATAAGCATCAAGCGTGTTTTGAATAACGGTTGCTCTTGTTTTCACAATCTGCTGTGCTGAGCTGTAATAGCTGTTGCGGGTGAGAATAATTACAAGAGCCTCAATGGCGATAAGCACCGCCACAATGACAATAAAGCTTTTCAGTATCCACCGTTTGGTAACCCTTGGCATACGAATCATCGGGCGGCACCTCCTTTCAGTTTTTGCACAATCGCCTTAAATCTGCGGCCATTTATAACCAAATCCCCATAAGGTCTGAATATATTTCGGATTCGAGGGTTCCTCCTCTATTTTCATTCGAATACGGCGAATATTGACGTCTACTATTTTTTCGTCACCGATATACTCGTCGCCCCAGATGCTGCGGAGAATAACCGAGCGTTTGAGTGCAGCATTTGTGTTCCTGATAAACAGTTCCATAATTTGAAACTCAACCTGCGTCAATTCAACAATCACATCATTTTTATAAAGCACACGGCTTTTCAGGTCTAGCCGAAAAGGTCCGCTTTCTAAAAACGCTGACTGCTCACGCTTTTGCGAAATACTCTCAGCCGCCCCTATCCTGCGACAAAGCGCATCTATGCGCGCAAGCAGCTCCGAGGGTGAAAACGGCTTGGTGACATAGTCATCTGCGCCTATCATAAGCCCGTTTACTCTGTCTATCTCCTGTGTTTTTGCAGTAAGCATGATAATTCCGATATGCTGGCTTTGTTGCCTTAGACGGCGGCAAACCTCAAACCCATCAATGCCCGGAAGCATAACATCCAGCAGTGCAATATCAAATTTGCCATCGTGCTTTAAAAAGGTTTCGATCGCCTCCTCTCCCGAAGATACACCGACAACCTGAAATCCGGCACGCTGCAAATTTATCACAATAAAATCGCGGATTGCATTCTCATCTTCACAAATTAAAACTCTACGGACCATTTTCCCCCTCCTTACATGATTTCTACTATTTTATAAAGAGTCTCCCATGTGGGACAAAGCTCACTTTCGCCATCGGCAATATGCACGGTAACAACGGTATAATCGGTTGATTTTAAAACCTCGTAGCCGTTCTCCCACTCATACATTTCCTTTTCACTGACACGAATGCTGAACAGCTTATGCACGCTTTGTTCAAGACTATCCTCATATTCATAAAAAACAAGCTCATTCTGCGCCGTAATAGGCTTTATGGTAACCTTTCCATCCAGTCTCTGCGGGATGGTAACACGGATGCCAAAGGCTGTGCTGATATACATAGCCGCGCTCTTTTTTAAACTGTTTCCCGAAAGCCTTTTCCAAACGGTTTTATAAATGCGTTCACTTTCAGGCACAGATGCATAACCTGTAACCGCCTCCTGATGCGGCACCTCTAAAATGCCGTCACCATCCATGTCTTGGGTAAGCAAAGCCGTCCTGTGAACATTGCTTTTATCAGTCTGCCCTCCGTGCAGAAGCGGATTTTGTATTTGACCGCTCTCCCCTACCGTTAATATCTGCGTATTAACGGTAGCAGTGTCGATAAGTCCATCCAAGAAAAAGGCGGTACTCTCAGCGTTTGCTTTACCCGCAACACAGCTTACATAACCGGTTACTCGTGAATCAAGCGGAACACTCGAAACAACATCAAAAACACCTTTGGAGCTGGTAATAAGGCGGGCATGCTGCGTCGGCCGGGTTAGGTTTTCGGTGGTTTGCGAGTAGTTTAAAGTAATAAGCTCGTCACCCTCATTTTTTTTCCAAAAATCGGCTACCGCAAACTCCACATAGGTCGATGTATAATCCCTGACAGGGGTTTTGCCGGAAAGCGAATAGCAGACCAGTGTTTTCTCGCGGTCACGCATTAGCTCCCAGCCAATAATAATTTCTGTCTTTTCCCCAAAAATTCCGATGCTCACACGGTCAATTCCCGCTGCTTCTCCCACAATATCGCAGATAGAATTCCAACCGTTTTCCTTATCTCTGCCCAAAACATTGATATGGATAACCGCTTGTGTGAGCTCATTGGAAACCGGTCGATAAAAGGCAATCGCCTCATTTTCTCCATCCCCCGTTATGTCAGCAAGCAGCAGTGCCGAGCGGTTTTCACCGGTACGGGGATATTCCAAAGAAATATTCTCCCCCGCTGAACGGCGAAGCGCTTTCATAATATCGTCCTGTTCCTTAAAAAGCACCGGCGGAGCGATTAGATCATCGATATTTCGGGAAAATATACTGCTGCAAGAAGAAAGCGTAAACACGCAGCAAACAAGCAGTGCCAAAACTGCCTTTTTCATTCCTTTCATTCTATTCGCTCCTTTCCGATATATGAATTATTCTTTGTTTACGATTATCTCGCCTTCCTCAGCAGTAACCGCAAAACCGCAGAGACTGCCTTCGGGACTGCTTGTATAAATTTGTGCAATCGGGTCCTCAATTTCACGGCGAATGACATGCCTTAAATCACGGGCAGCAAATTTTCCGCCGTTTGCGTGGGCGCAAACCGCCTCAAGCGCCTTTTTATCAACAGTAAGGGCAATTGCCTTTTCCGAAAGTGCCGGACGCAGCTCATTTATCATAAGCTCAGCAATGCGCACAAGATTTTCTCTTTCAAGCGGACGAAAAGCAATGACCTCATCCACACGCGCCAAAAATTCAGGACGCAAAAACTCTGCAAGAGCGCGACGCGCTTTTTCGCCCGAAAGCTCTTGTGCAGTTTTCTGAAAACCGAGTCCGTAACCCTTTTGGTCCGAACCTGCATTAGAGGTCATAACGATAACCGCATGCTCAAAATTGACCATTCTGCCATGTGCATCGGTTATTCTTCCCTCATCCAAAATCTGCAAAAGGATATTCATAACATCCGGATGCGCCTTCTCTATCTCGTCAAATAATATAACCGAATAAGGCTTGCGGCGCACCTTTTCGGTAAGCTGCCCCGCTTCGTCATATCCGACATAACCCGGAGGTGAGCCGATAATTTTGGAAACCGCATGCTTTTCCATGTATTCCGACATATCCAGGCGAATAAGCGGGTCACAGCCGTCAAACAGCTCGTTTGCAAGCTGGCGGACAAGCTCGGTTTTTCCAACACCGGTAGGTCCCACAAAGATAAACGATGCCGGTCTGCGGCGGGAAGAAAGCCCTGCTCTGTTTCTGGTAATAGCGCGGACGACAGCATCAATCGCTTCATCCTGACCGATTATTTTACTTTTCAGGTTATCCCGCAAGCCCTGCAGGCGATTACGCTCGCTTTCCTCTATTTTTGCTGCAGGAATTCCCGTCCACAATTCAATAACCCCTGCAAGGTCACCTATCGTAACCTCGGTTTTTAAAGCAGAAAAATCAATTTTTTCGACCTCCTGCTCAACCCTGCATATCTCCGAGCGCACCAGTGCAAGGGCCTCGTAATCCACCGTTTCCTCTTGTGACAAACTGCCCTCACGGCTCTTTAAGCTTTTTAGCTCACTCTGGCGGCGTTCCGCTTCGCCTCGCAGCACATTTCGCAGACAGGCATATGCACAAGCCTCATCCAAAAGGTCAATGGCCTTGTCGGGCAGAAAACGGTCGGTAATATAGCGCTCTGACAGCACAACTGCACGCGCAGCAATATCATCACTCACAACAGCATCATGATAGTCTTCATAATAGCTTTTAATCCCGCAAATGAGCTTAACGGAATCCGCAACAGAAGGCTCCTCCACCGTTACCGGCTGAAAGCGGCGCTCCAAAGCCGCATCCTTTTCGATATACTTGCGGTATTCCGAGAAGGTGGTTGCGCCAATAACCTGGATTTCACCCCGTGAAAGTGCAGGCTTTAAAATGTTAGCAGCATTCATGCTGCCCTCCGATTCTCCTGCGCCTACCAAATTATGAACCTCATCAATAAACAAAATGATATTTCCTGCCTGCTTTACCTCATCAATAAGCCCCTTTATACGGCTTTCGAACTGCCCTCTAAACTGTGTTCCGGCAACCAACGAGGTAAGGTCTAAAAGATACAGCTGTTTATCGGCGAGACGTTGCGGAATATCTCCCGCCGCAATTTTGAGTGCAATCCCCTCAACAATTGCCGTTTTTCCAACGCCCGGTTCACCGATAAGACAGGGATTATTCTTACTGCGGCGGCAGAGAATCTGTATCAGCCTGGCAATCTCCTTTTCTCTGCCAATAATGCGGTCAAGCTTTCCCTCGCGGGCTTTGGCTGTTAAGTTCTCGCAAAAATGGTCGAGGTATTTATATTTACTCTTTTTCTTTTTTTCTTCTTTCTTTTGTGCGTTATCCGCTTTTCCCGAGGTGTTTTCACCATCGCTCTTTTCCATCATTCGGCTGTCCAGCGGAAAGGTTTGTGCACCGCCCGCCTCAAACAGCTCACCGATGCCCTCACCGTTTTCTCCAAATATATCGGTCATCTGCTCGGTAAGTGCTTCCAGTTGCTCGTCATCAATGCCCATAGACTTTATCATTTCATTCACAGGTGCGATACCGAGCTCTTTGGCGCAGACGAGGCAAAGCCCCTCACTTTTTTTAGAACTGTCCCCCTCCATCATGGTCATAAAAACAACGGCGGGTCTTTTCTTGCAACGCGAACAAAGCATAGAGTTTCTCCTTTGTGTGTGTTTCCTATATTATATGTTACTTATCTACTGTTTTATTTTCGCGAATAATTCGAAAATACTCGCGGATATATTGCGAAAAGGCAAACAGCATAAAAGCTGCGGCAATAAGAATCATGATCAGTGCCGTTTCGGTGGATATTCCATCAAACAAGGCGATGGCAGCCATTACAACATAAAACACCGCGGTTGCCACCTTGCCATACCACTTAGAGCCCTGTATGGTGATGTTGCGGCGCAGGATAATAAAACCTCCAATAAGCATAAGCACCTCTTTTACCACAAACACCATCAGTGCTGCTGCCAGTATAAGGCTTTTCATTTTTATGGCAATACAAATAACAACAGCAACCTGTGTCAGCTTATCGGCAAGCGGGTCGAGAATTTTTCCCAGTTCGGTTATCTGATTGTATTTGCGTGCAATAACTCCGTCAAAAAGGTCGGTAAGCCCTGAAAGAATCAATGCCGCCGCAGCATAGGCATAATACAGCCGTTGGGTGCTGTCCGCCATCATATAAAATACTATGAATACAGGAATAAGCAACATTCTGAATAATGACAGCAGATTTGGAATGTTTAAATTTTTGTTATCTTTCTTTTCCATTGTCCTTGTTTCCTCTGTTTTCAACTTTCTTGCTGCTTTATGCAGCTAAAATGCTCTCAAAAATCAGGTTTAACGGATTGATTACCGCCAGATTTTTCATAATTAACGAAGACTGTATTGTTTGCGGTGTAATAACCCCGAAAAGATTTCCGCTGTCCCCAACAAAAAGCACTAAAAGCCAATTTATAATAATTACCACGATAATGCCCTTTAATAATCCGATAAGACCGCCAAGCAGCGCGTTGACACCGCCAAGCAGCGGAATTTTGTTTACAAGTTTCAGCGATTTCGCAAGCAGGCTGCAAATAAGCATTAAAATAAAGAACAACAAAATGAAAACTACTCCGCTTACTGCCGTAACAATGATCGGCTTCACAATTATCTCGGCCGCATTTTGGGAAAGTGCCGTGATGTCGGCGGTGTAAATTTCATTTATCCGGGCTGCAAGCTGTTCTCTTTTTTCTTCAAGAGCAAGCGCATTCTTTAAAAATTCGGGTGCATTTTCCAGCGCATCTTCTATGCCGGTAAGAATTTCATCAACACTCGGAGCCTTTTCCTGAATACTGTCTGCCTGCGCATAAATGGCTGTTTCTATGGCATTTTCCACAGGTTTCTGTGCAAGCGAAGTATAGGCAAAATTTGCAATAGGCTTACAAAGCAATGCTGCAAGAATAATTGCAATAAAAAATCCGAGAAAGCCAATTAATGTTTTTGCAAAGCCATCCTTTTTGCCTTTGTGACAAAATAATAGAACAATTGCCACCAAAACAAGATCCAACACAATTCCGATTACCCAATCCATAAAAAGCACCTCACTTAAAATTTATCCTATATCCGGCCTTAACATCTGTGATGCAGCCGTAATAACATACGCCCCTGCCGAATTTGCACAAAGCCACTCGGCATCGTCCTCTATTTCACATTCACCATTCTTGATGGCAGTAGAAGCTTGGTATCTCAAAATTGCCGTCTCTGTGAGCAAATAAATATCATCTCCACTGCACGCCATATCAATCACCTGATGGGCAACAGCCGCCTCCGATTTGACCGCTCCCTCATTTCCTATCACATACAGCACGCTGCGGCTGGGGTCATTGACATCGCGAAAAACCATTGCAAGCCCTTTGCTGCACACTGCAGAATCAATCAACTGTTTGCCGTCAAAGGAAAAGTTTCCTGTAACCTCACCCGCCATATCAAGCTCTAAAAGGCGTGCATCACTTACAGCTAAAACACTTTTTTTCTCACACGTAAGTGAAAGAATAAGCTCATTTTCAAGCTGGTAGGAAAACAGCGCCTCGGATTTGCTTGTAGCGAACAGGTAAATCCCCGACATGATTTTTCCGCCCTGTGTATACACCGTTGCGGCGGCAACATAGTTCCCATCCTGCGATAAAGAAAGCGCCGTGATAACGCCTCCTGACGGTGTCCATTTAAAAACAGCATTTGCATTTTTATCGTAAACCTTCATTTCGGAGGTGTAAACATCTGATTTGGTTGCAATAGCAAACCTTCCGTTTTTTGCTATCTCGCCGGTGATAATCGTATTGTCGGTCTCTAGAGCGGCGGCAGTTTTACTGCTTGTTTCTACCGAGACCTCGTTGCCACCCACCGCGTAAACCAAAACATTCTCACCCGCCACCTTTGATTGCACATTCTTTCGGGCATGCTGCACATTGCGCAGCTGTTTCCCTCGTGACGAATAAAAATACAGATTTGTTTGGTTGGTAAGAACAACATTGTTGCCTGCACCTGAAACATCAACCGTTTCTCCCGATGGAAGTTCAACAGGAAAGCCCTCCTCCCCGCTGCCCTGCGAAAGAGAACCGGACAGCCAGTTTGAAATGGCTTCGGGGCTGAGCCTGTCTTTATTAATGATAACGGCAACGACCAATGCCGCCAAAATAATCACGATTGCAATTCTGCGCACTGTCCGCGCCTTTTTTCGACGCCGCATGGCATCACGAATTTCCTTTATTTCCGCCAAATTCAGCCCTCCTTTGTACCACTTTTATCAAACGGATCCTTTTTGTAAACAACACGATTTAAGTATAGCCCGCAGGCCGGAGCAGTCAATCCCGCTCTGCTGCGCTGTCGGCTTTCGATAATATCGGGAATGTTTCCTCTTGAAATTTTCCCTTCATTTACCCATATAAGCGTTCCCACCATGATGCGAACCATATTATATAAAAACCCATCCGCACCAAAGCGAAAAATCACATCTTCACCCCGCCGCAAAACTTCTGCTGCTGTTACAGTGCGCACATGGCTTTTCGCTCCGTCATGCATCGAGCAAAACGCTGAAAAATCATGCGTTCCGATAAAGCCTTGTGCCTCATGGTTTAAAAGCTCGGCATCGAGCTGTGTAATACCGTATCTGTAAACGCGCCCCTCACTAAACGGGTCTTTTTGTCTTGTGTTTTTAACGATATATTCATATTCTTTTTCCAGCGTGTGATACCGCGCATGAAAATCGTCAGGAGCATCTGCTACATCAAAAACGCCTATATCATCGGGCAAAAAATGATTTAGTGCCCCTTTTAGTTTAAAAGGTGTTATATCATTTTTGGTTTTAAAATGAAACACATATTCTTTCGCCGATACCCCGGTATCGGTGCGGCTGCACCCGAATATAACGGTTTGCTCTTTCAGTATATTTTGGAGCGCACTTTCGATAACCTCTTGCACCGACATTGCATTGTGCTGTCGCTGAAAGCCGTGATATGCGCCGCCTAAAAAGCCAATCTTAACAGCAAGTGTTCTCTCTCGGTGCAAGCTAAATTCTCCTTTTTAAATCATTTTTTCGGTTGTACTGCCCAAAACGATAACAAGCACAAGAAGCGCTATCATTACTGCAAGAGCAACACCGTCCCTCTTAGAAGCTGTAAGCTTTTTCATTCTTGTTCTGCCAATGCCGTTATGATAACAGCGGCTTTCCATAGCGGTAGCAAGGTCACCTGCTCTCTTTATCGCCGAAATAAAGAGGGGTATCAAAATAGGCATAAGTGCCTTTGCTCTGGCAATCAGATTACCGCTCTCAAAATCTGCGCCGCGCGCCTTTTGTGCCGACATGATCTTTTGGGTTTCCTCAATAAGGGTCGGAATAAAGCGCAGGGCAATGGTCATCATCATGGCAAGCTCATGCACAGGAAAATGAACAACCTTTAAGGGCGAAAACAGACTCTCGATGGCATCAGTAAGCTCTATCGAAGATGTGGTATAGGTGAGTATTGCCGTTCCTGCAATGATTAGAACGATGCGAAACACCATAAACACCGCCATAATAATGCCCTCACGCGTCAGCCTGAATATCCATGCCTCAAACAGCACCGTTTCACCGCCGTAGAAAAAGACATTAAACACCATCATAAACAAAACGATGGGCAAAACAGGTTTTATCGTTTTAAGCAGCATTTTAAACGGAATTTTTGCCAAAGCATAGCTAATCAGCACAAATCCAACATTCAATGCAAGCGCCGAAACAGTGTTTGCACAAAACAGCATACCCACAAAAATAACGGTAAAGACAATTTTAAAACGCGGGTCGAGCTTATGGATAGCCGAGTTTGAAGGGTACATCTGCCCAATTGTGATGTCGCCTAACATGAGCCCTCGCCCCCTTTCGCGCAGCGCGCAACAAGCAGTTCTGCGGCATCCTCTGCAGTGTAAATATTATCAGGCAGGTCATAGCCCTGCGCGATCAGCTTATGAAACATCCTTGTTATCGGGGGAACACTCAATCCAATTTCTTCCAGCTTCTCCGTTCTTCGAAACAGCTCATCCACGCCACCCTCGAAAAACAGCTTTCCTTGGTTTAGCACGATAACACGGTCTGCATATTTTGCTGCAGTTTCCATGGAGTGCGAAACAATAATAACCGTGCTGCCCGTGTTTTTGCGGTAATCATTAATAAGACGCATGACACGCGCTCGGCCCGCAGGGTCAAGCCCTGCAGCCGGCTCATCGAGAACCAACACCTCGGGCTGCATCGCGATAACGCCCGCAATGGCGACCCGCCGTTTCTGCCCGCCCGAAAGCTCAAATGGCGATTTTTTTAAAAGGTCACTCTTAATTTCAAGCGCCTTTGCAGCCAAGAGCACCCGCTCATTGATTTGCTCATGGGATAGCCCCATATTTTTAGGGCCGAACGCAATATCCTTGTAAACAGTCTCCTCAAAAAGCTGATATTCGGGATACTGAAACACCAATCCCACGCGAAAACGAGCCTTATACAAATTATAGCCCTTGGCAAAAATATCCTCGCCGTCTAAATAAACACTGCCGCTCTCGGGGCTTACCAGCCCATTGAGATGCGAAACCAGTGTGGACTTTCCGCTTCCTGTGTGCCCTATGATGGCAACAAATTCACCTTTTTCTATCTGAAAGCTGACATTATCAAGGGCAACCTTTTCAAATGGGGTGCCCCTGCCATAACAATAGGTCAGATCACAAACCTTGATGATAGACATCCTTTTCCTCCAAAATCTACAAACGCTGTTTTGAAATTAGCTTACCAAGCTGCTCTAAGCACTCATCCTCCGAAATAATATCCGGCGCAATGGGCAGCCCCGCTCCATTGAGTTTGGCACAAAGCTCTGTCACCGCGGGAACAGATAATCCCACCGATTTAAGCTTTTGTCTTTGGGAAAAAACCTCTCTGGGCTTTCCGTCTAATAATATCTCTCCGTCGTTCATAACAACTACACGGTCACAAAGTGCCGCTTCGTCCATAAAATGTGTAATGAGGATAACGGTTATCCCCTCTTGTTTTGCAAGGTGCACAATGGTATCCATAACCTGCCGCCGCCCCTTGGGGTCGAGCATAGCGGTCGGCTCGTCCAGCACGATACACTTGGGCTTCATAGCAAGAACGCCGGCAATGGCGACCCGCTGCTTTTGCCCGCCCGAAAGCTTGTGCGGCTGATGCAGCCTGTATTCATACATACCAACAGTTTTGAGTGCTTCATCTACCCTGCGGCGGATTTCCTTTGGTTCTACCCCGAGATTTTCCGGTGCAAAAGCAACATCCTCCTCCACAATCGTAGCAACGATTTGGTTATCGGGATTTTGAAACACCATTCCCACACGGCTTCTTAGCTCAAAAAGCTTTTCCTCATCGCGCGTGTTAATACCATCGACAAGAATATTTCCCTCAGAGGGCACCAGAATACCGTTAAAGTGTTTGGCAAGCGTAGACTTTCCGCTGCCGTTATGCCCCAGAATTGCGACAAACTCGCCCTCGTTTATGGTTAGACTTAAATTATTAAGTGCAAGAACGCTTCCCTCTTCCTCTCCGTAACGGTAAGAAACCTTCTCACAACGGATAAATGTATCTGTCATTGTTTTTTCCTTCTTTTATTTTTGCTGCCAGATAGCGGTACTTCCG
>JAZQMT010000012.1:0-8756 GCA_045543635.1 Oscillospiraceae bacterium
TTCTTCTTTGCTATGACTACAATTTGTTCCGCCTTTCGGTCTTCCCATTATTTTCAACTCCTTTTCTTTATTTTAACATAAAAAATGATGGCAGACACTTTTTTGTGTCTACCATCATTATACCACTTCAAAGCCACTGCCTTTTTATATTATATAGTTTACAATTTTTCCTAAAAACGAGCTGATAATATTTTTTATTAAAATTTAATAAAAAATCGAGCAGCTTTTGACACAAAACTATAAAGCGGGCTTTCAAGTTCTTTTTTGGCATCTATTAGTTTTTCGCGGATATTTATATTTTGCGGGCAATGCTTTTCACATTTACCGCAGCCGATACAGTTGGAAGCGGCGGTTAAATTTTTTCGAAAAGTAGTGCACATAAAATATTCTTTAAGCGCGGGGACTTTGCCTTCGCTGTAAAGGCGGTTATATGCCGAAAAGGTGCCCGGAATATCAACATTTTTAGGGCAAGGCATACAGTAACCGCAGCCGGTACAACCGACTTTCATTTTCGCATTGATTGCTGCAACAACACTTTTAAGCATTGCTTGTTCCTGCTCCTTGAGTTCACCTATCTCGACACTTGAAGCTGTTTCAATATTTTCCTGCACCATTTGGTCGGTATTCATTCCCGAAAGCACACAGGTAACTTCGGGCTGATTCCACAGCCAACGAAATGCCCAATCCGCCGGCGTGTGTTTAATATGATAGCTTTCAAAAATCCTCTTTGCTTCGTCGGGGAGATTCTTCACCAGTTTTCCACCGCGCAGCGGTTCCATTATCATAACAGAAAGTCCCTTTTGATGCGCATATGTAAGCCCTCGCCTTCCCGCCTGTGAGTGCTCATCCATATAGTTATACTGTATCATACAGAAATCCCAATCATAGCTATCCACAAGCTTTACAAACATATCGGAGTTTCCATGATAAGAAAAGCCTATTTGGCGGATTTCGCCGATTCTCTTTTTTTCTGCTATCCATTCCTCTATACCAAGCCGTTTTAAACGCTCCCACGATGCAATATCGGTGAGCATATGCATAAAATAGTAATCCACATGATCGGTACGCAGGCGTTTTAGCTCCTCGTAGAACAGTTTATCAAGGGCTTCTCTGTTTTTAATTAGATACTGCGGAAGTTTGGTTGCAATATAAACTTTATCGCGGGCATTATTCTTTTCAAGTATTTCGCCCAGTGCAGCTTCACTGCCCGGATAAATATACGCAGTATCAAAATAATTTACACCGCCTTCCACTGCAGACATTATCTGTTTTTCAGCTTTTTTAATATCTATCTTTCCGTTTTTTCTTTGAAATCGCATACAGCCAAAGCCAAGAATAGAAATATTATTTCCATATTTATCCTTACGATAATTCAAGAGCTATCCCTCCACACAAAAACTACAAAAATTATATCATACAAAATTATTTCCTGCAATTAGAAAATGAAATCCCGCTGAACTCAGCGGGATTTCATTTAGTTTTTCATATTTTCAATCGTTTTTAAGACATAATCTGCAAATTCCTTGCAAGTGGCTCCATCACGATTTCCTGTTACAACAACTGCTTTTTCCTCTTCACTGCAAAGGCAAAGTGCTTTACACAAAATTTCTGCTTTTTCAGAAAGTGCTATATGGCGAAGCATCATTTCTGCTGCCTTCAAAATACTTAAAGGATTGGCATATTCTCCTATCCCCTCTTCTATCATGCGAGGAGCCGAGCCATGAATCGCCTCAAACATAGCATATCTATCACCGATATTTGCGCTTCCTGCTGTTCCGACTCCGCCTTGCAGCTGCGCTGCTTGGTCGGTTATAATATCACCATACAAATTCGGTAAAACAAAAACCTGAAAACGGTTACGAATAGCAGGATTTACAAGGTTGGCAGTCATAATATCAATATACCAATCCTCAATGTTTATATTGGGATAATCCTTTGCCACCTCATGACAGATGTTTGTAAATTTTCCGTCAGTCTTTTTCATGATGTTTGCCTTAGTTACAACTGCAACCTCGGTTTTACCGTTATTTTTTGCATATTCAAAGGCAGCTTTTGCAATGCGGCGTGTTCCCAAATCAGTCGTAACCTTGAAATCCAAAGCAAGCATATCGCCAATTTCTATTCCCTTGGAACCAAGTACATACTCGCCCTCGGTGTTTTCTCGATAAAAAACCCAGTCAATTCCCTCAGACACAATAGAGACAGGACGAACATTTGCATATAGGTCTAGTTCACGACGAAGTGCAACATTCGCACTCTCCATTCTTCCGCCTTTCGGGGTGGTTGTCGGGCCTTTTAAAAGGACATCGCACTCTTTTATTTCCTCAAGAGTTGCGGGCGGAACTGCAACATTTTGTGCAAGGCGATTTTCAATGGTTAGCCCTTCTATCTCGCGTATTTCAATTTTACCGCTTTCTATTTCCTCACACAACAGCAGCTCAAGCACCCTTTTTGCCTGATTTACTATAATAGGACCAATACCATCGCCGCCGCAAACTCCAATAATAATTTTTTGAGCCTTTGTAAAGTCCCTTGCCTTTTGGGTATTCTGCATTTTCTCTACGCGGCAGAGCTGGTCTGTTAAAATATTTTTAAACTGTTCTACTGCAGCATCTATATTATATTGCATTATTTATCACCTGTTTCCTTGGTGTAAGCGAGCAAGCCTCCTGCTTTCAGTATAGCATTTTGGCGCTCTGTAAAATCACAAACGAGTGTTATTTTTTCACCTGTCGTTTTGCATAAAAGCTCTATCTCACCATTATCCATGCCGGCATAAATATTATCCATTTCAAGAATATCTGATTGAGAAAGCTTATCATAATCATCAGGATTTTTAAAAGTGAGCGGCATAATACCGGCATTTATAAGATTTGCTGCATGAATACGAGCAAAGCTTTTTGCAACAACAGCGCGCACACCCAAATACATCGGGACAAGAGCAGCATGTTCTCTTGAAGAGCCCTGACCATAATTTACGCCGCCGACAATAATACTCTGCTCTGCTTTTAGCGCACGCTGTGAAAAAGATGCATCACAGACCTCAAAGCAGAATTTAGAAAGATAAGGAATATTAGAACGGTAAGGAAGAATTTTTGCACCAGCCGGCATGATATGGTCGGTGGTAATATTATCTCCTACTTTGAGCACAAGCTGTGCTACAATATGATTACTAAGCGGCTTTGTATCGGGAAACTTTTTAATATTGGGCCCGCGCAATATTTCTACATCTTTTGCCATATCCCTACTTACGGGAGGAATAATTGCGCTATCATTTACAAGAAATTTTTCGGGCATTTTAATTTCGGGCATTTCTCCGAGTATTCGGGGATCGGTTATTTCACCGGTAAGTGCTGCCGCAACAGCAGTTTCGGGAGAAACGAGGTAAACGCCCGCATCCTTAGTTCCGCTTCTGCCCTCGAAATTACGGTTAAATGTACGAAGAGAAACACCTTGTGAATTGGGAGAAAATCCCATACCAATACAGGGACCACATGCACATTCCAACACCCTTGCACCGCTTGCGATAATATCAGAAAGTGCACCACACTCAGCCAGCATAGAGAGCACCTGTTTGGAACCGGGTGAAATAGAAAGGCTAACGCTTTCTTTCACGGTTTTCCCTTTTAAAAGAGCTGCGACCTTAAGCATATCCAAAAGTGATGAATTTGTACAAGAGCCGATACAAACCTGATCAACCTTTGTTCCTTTAAGACTCTCGACAGTTACAATATTATCGGGGCTATGGGGACATGCAATAAGCGGTTTCAATGAGGAAAGATCTAACTCTATGATCTTATCATAAACCGCATCATCATCCGGTTTAAGCTCTATATAATCCTTTTCTCTGCCCTCTTTTTTAAGAAATTCAAGAGTTATTTCATCAGATGGAAAAATAGATGTTGTAGCTCCCAGCTCTGTGCCCATATTTGTGATGGTAGCCCGTTCGGGAACAGAAAGGGTTTTAACCCCTTCACCGCCCCATTCAAGGATAGCGCCGACGCCGCCTTTTACCGAAAGGATACGCAAAATCTCCAAACTGACATCTTTGGCGGTGACAAAAGGTTTAAGCTTACCTGTCAAGTTGACCTTATATAGTTTAGGCATGGTGATAAAATAGGCACCGCCGCCCATGGCTACTGCTACATCAAGTCCGCCCGCTCCGAACGCAAGCATTCCGATACCGCCGGCTGTGGGGGTATGGCTATCCGAGCCGATAAGCGTTTTACCGGGGATGCCGAAACGCTCCAGATGCACCTGGTGGCAAATTCCATTGCCCGGACGGGAAAAATAAACACCATACTTTTTCGCAACCGACTGAATATAGCGATGATCATCCGCATTTTCGAATCCGCATTGCAGGGTATTATGGTCAATATAAGCGACACTGCGTTCTGTACGAACACGCTCAATTCCCATGCTTTCAAACTCAAGATAAGCCATGGTTCCAGTGGCGTCCTGCGTGAGGGTCTGATCTATTTTCAGTGAGATTTCACACCCCTCTTTCATTTCTCCGCTCTTTAAATGCGATTTTATTATTTTTTGAGCCAGTGTTAAGCCCATATTTATTTCATCTCCTCTTTTTTCGCAATGCTTTGGTAAGCATTGATAACATGCTCAGTCATTCTCTTTTGTGCCAACTCGGGTTCGTGTGCTTCCAACGCTGCTAAAATTGCGCGATGTTCGGTGACTGATTGCATGGAACGATCTTGATTTTGTACCGACGCTTTACGGTATTTCTGAACCTTTTTATGTAGAGGCTTCAATGTGTGATAGATAACGGAACTACCACTGTAATAGTAGACCAACTCATGAAATTGATGGTCTACACTTTTAATATGCTCAGCATCATTACGGCTCGCATAAAACTCTTGCAGGTCAAGTACCTCGCGCAGTTCTTTAATTTGTTCCTCGGTGATACCGGCAGCAGTTCTGTAAGCCGCCAACCCTTCAATATGCTGGCGGATTAGATAAATATCCCGAAGATCCTCTTGTGTAATACCGAGAACAAGTGCTCCCTTACTTGTTTCTTCTATGATATGCTCCTGAGCCAGACGGCGAAGCGCTTCTCTGACAGGGGTTCGGCTGACACCGAGAACCTCACTGAGTTTTATTTCCGTTAATAGTTCTCCCCGCTGATATTTTCCGGTCAAAATATCGTTTTCGAGCTGTTCAAAAATCTGATCTGCCAAAGAAATAGTTTTATGCTCACGCATCGTTTATCCTCCTTAAATTATAGCCTGCAAAATCGACCGCATGAAAGCTTTTCAATTTGTTCCTCGATCTCATGAATAGAGAGAGCTGTTTCTCTGCCATCCTCATATTCTTTATCGATCCATTCCTTTAAGCTTACGACAAGCGGATCGCGTTTGTCAATAGCATCTCTTCCCGAAAGACGATAGTTTTCATTTATCCAATAAGCAATACCTGCAAGACCGGATGTTTTACTTATTACAACAGAAGGTCTTCTGTTCAATATTTTATCAGTGTTAAATATATTATAGATCTCCTCGTCCTTTAAAAGCCCATCAGCGTGAATACCGGCGCGGGTAACATTAAAATATCTACCGACAAACGGAGTCATAGGCGGAACATCATATCCCATATTATTTTTAAAATACTCGGCTATCTCTGTGATAACTGTTGCATCCATACCATCGAGTGAACCCCGAAGTGAAGCATATTCCATAACCATAGCTTCAAGCGGAATATTTCCTGTTCTCTCACCTATTCCGAGAAGTGAACAGTTTACCGCCGAGGCTCCATACAGCCATGCTGTACTTGCATTGGATACTGCCTTATAGAAGTCATTATGACCATGCCATTCCAGCATTTCACTGGGAACACCGGAATAGTGTCTCAAACCATAAATGATTCCCGGAACACTGCGCGGCAGAGCAACCTCTGAGAAAGGAACACCGTATCCCATGGTGTCGCAGGCACGAATCCTGACAGGGATACCCGCATCTCTTGACATATTCATAAGCTCGTTTACAAACGGGACAACAAATCCATAAAAGTCTGCTCTGGTGATGTCCTCCAAATGGCAGCGGGGCATTACACCTGCCTCAAAAGCGAGTGCCACAGCAGAAAGATAATGGTCCATTGCCTGCTTTCTGGTCATTTTAAGTTTTTTGAAAATATGATAATCGCTGCAAGAGACTAAAATTCCCGTTTCTCTAACGCCGAGCTCTTTTACAAGCTTAAAATCCTCTTTAGAAGCTCTTATCCACGTTGTAATCTCAGGAAATTTAAGCCCCAAACCACGGCATTTTTCAAGCGCTTCCCTATCTTTTTTGCTATAAACAAAAAACTCGGTTTGACGAATAATTCCATAAGGTCCGCCAAGCCTGCTCATCAGCTTATAAAGCTCTACAATCTGCTCTACTGTATAAGGATCAGCAGACTGCTGGCCATCGCGCAATGAAGTATCGGTTATCCATATTTCTTTGGGCATCCCCATTGGAACCCGACGATGGTTAAAAGATATTCTCGGAATGTCATCATAAGGATAAAGCTCACGATACAAATTTGGCTCAGCAATGTCCTGAAGCGAATATTTATATATACTTTGTTCAATTAGATTTGTATGCGGTGAAGTTTCAATCATTTTTGGCACCTCCTGTATATTTGTATACAATTATACCGTAGCATAGGCATATTGTCAAGCTTAAAATAAAAAATTCGGAGAATATCTCCGAATTTTTTATTCACTCTTCTTTTATGATACAAAAATGCTTTTTATTCGTATGAATAATACCCTCGCGGCAAAGTTTCCCAATTTCTGTTGACATTGCACTGCGCTCTACCCCAAGGTAATCCGCAAGCTGTTGACGGTCAAAGGGAATACAAAACTCCTTACTACCGATTTTTTTCGATTCTGACAGCAGATAAGCCATAATTTTTTCCCTTGTTGTTCTTTTAGAAAGTAAATTTATTTTTGCACGAAGCGTTAAATTTTTTTGTGCTATAATAAACAAGAGGTTTTTTAAAAGCTGAGACTGATATTCAAATTTTTTAACACAGTCACACATTATTCCTTTACAATCAAAAAGCAATATTTTACAGTTTTCAGCAGCATAAATTCCAACAGGAACCGTATCCGCTTCTATACAACAAAGTGCTTCACCAAACATTTGTCCGGTAGGCAAGGTTTGAATAAGACTGCGGTTTCCATGGTAATCCTCTTTTCGGATTTGTGCTTCGCCCGATAAAATGATGCCCGCCCGCTTTACCGGTTCTCCCTCGCTGAATATTGCCTCATCTTTTTCATAAGTGGCAACACGACCTCCGATACAGGTAAGAACAGGGATAATTTTATTCTGCGGTATCCCCTCAAAAAGCGGTGTTTTGCTTATCAAATCAATATATTTTTCCATATATTCCTCCATGTTGGATTTCCAACATATTTTTTATAAATATTATAGTATAATACCCTTGAAAGGTCAAGAAACTATATATAGAAAGTGAAGTGAAACTATGAAAATTGCTTTTTTTGATACCAAGCCCTATGACACTGCTTTTTTTGAAAAGAGCGGAAAGGAACACGGAATTCATTACAAATTCTTTGAGACAAAGCTCACCGAGGACACTGCCGAGCTTGCACGCGGGTATGACGGGGTTTGTATTTTTGTAAATGATACTGCCAACGCCGCTGTAATAGACAAGCTTTGTGAAAACGGAATTAAACTTATTGCGCTGCGGTGTGCAGGTTTTAACAATGTTGATGTAAAACACGCATTTAAGAAAATACATGTTGTCCGAGTTCCCGCATATTCTCCAAACGCAGTTGCCGAGCATACCATAGCTTTACTTTTAACCTCTATACGCCGTATTCACAAGGCATACAACAGAACAAAGGATTTTAATTTCAGTTTAAGCGGTCTTACGGGTTTTGAGCTTTACGGCAAAACAGTCGGCATAATCGGAACGGGAAAAATAGGCAATGTTTTTGCAAAGATATGCAAAGGATTTGGCATGAATATATTAGGCTATGACAAATATCCAAGCCCCGATTTTGCGGGTGAATATGTATCTATTGACAAGTTATTATCGGAAAGTGATATTATCTCGCTTCATTGCCCGCTCACCGATGAGACAGAGCATTTAATAAACCATAATACCATCAAGTCTATGAAAAAAGGGGTAGTTATTATTAACACCTCGCGCGGCGGCCTTATTGACACCGAAGCTCTGTTAGAAGGCATAAAGGCAAGAAAGATAGGTGCTGCCTGCCTTGATGTGTACGAGGAGGAGTCTGACATCTTCTTCGAGGACCGTTCGGGACATATTATTGAAGATGACACGCTGGCGCGGCTTATTTCCATGCCCAATGTTATCGTGACATCGCATCAGGCATTTTTAACCGAGGAGGCTCTCCAAAGCATTGCAGAGACCACCTCGCAAAACATCGTTTCTTTTTTTGAAAACGGAACCTGCGAAAACGAGCTTTGCTACCGTTGCGGAAAAATTGAAGACTGCAAGAAAAACAGATGTAAAAAATGTTTCTAAAAGAAAAGGTGCCGAACGGAGACACTTCGTAAAGAAGTAGTCTCCGTTTTTCTATATAATATAGAAAATGACACTTTCCAAAAGCGAAAGTGTCATCGTGGGTTACATGCTTTATAAAATTATTCCTTACCGAAAAAGAAAGATTGATTTTGCGGCGTGTATAAGTGATATTGCAAACTATCGTTTGCAGTGATATTTTTACCTTGTGGTAAAAGTGATATAAAAGCCTTTGGCTTTTGTGATAT
>JAZQMT010000013.1:0-6510 GCA_045543635.1 Oscillospiraceae bacterium
TTCGGACAGTTTAAGGGGCGAATATAATATCACTTTTGCGTGAGCAAAAATACCACTATGCCGAAAGGCATAATAAAACTGTGAGACCTGTCTCACAATATCACTCATATTCGTTCTGTTTGAGATAGGTGCTATTTAAAAGTATGAACCCGCTATGACATTTTCAACTGATGAAAGTGTTTTTTCTTAAGTAAAACATGTATGTAATGGATATTTGAACAAGGATAGCCTATAACTCTTATTTTTCTCTTGTTTATCGTGTTTTTATCGAAATGCTTTTCCTATTAAACATATTAAAATCAAAGAATGGTTACAGCTTATTTTGTTATCTGCTTTGATTTTCTGCCTCGGAGAAAAGTTTCCTGCTGTGGGTATTCCAATATTCAAGATAGAAAAACAGCCGACAAAAGGGGTGTTGTTCCTATCGGAGAATTTGTAGCCATACTTGTTTTCTGTTAAGAACCAGCATCGCATTTGTGAGTACGAATGCAGTTAGGCGGTAGCCCAAACCCACTAACAACAGAAAAGAGAAGATTCGTTTATCACGAGTCTTCTCTTTCTTTTTTGTCTGTTAAGTGATATGCTGACTTTCGTCAGCGTGATATTTTCGCTTTGCGAAAGTGATATTAAGCCTTAAAGGCTTAGTGATATTATATTCGTCCCAAACTGTCCGCAGGACAATATCACGATGCATAGCATCATATCACTGCGTAGCAATATCACTCGCCGTCAGGCGAATATAACTGAGGCACACTTCCTTACGTAGTGTGCCTTAAATGTCGGCTGTTTTTTTACTGCTGTGCTTCAAAGGAATTACAGTCTACGCATTGGGGAACAGTAGGATTTTTTTCATGTGTTCCGATGTCAACCTGATCAAGGGTGCAATAGCTTTCTTCCTTATTGTTATACTTGCACTGCTCAACAGTGCATCGAATGGACTTATTGGGAGTATCGTTCATTGTTTTCACCTCCAAACATAGTATCGGCAAGCTTTTTTTAAAATATGCATTTACATTTTTTTCATTGTATTTTTTTATTATTTGTGTTATACTGCATTTATAATGTAAAAAAGGAGCTTTATAATCATGGATGTTTTTACCGAGACTCTTATAAAAAGAAAATTCACCCCTGCCGACCGAAAAAAAATTATGATGCTGTTTATATCCTTAATCGCAAGTTCTATTCTTTTTATCATCGTTATCCCGCTGCTCGCTCTCGGAAACGGGCTGCCTTATATTACAACAGCGTCATTTATTGTTTTTGCGATTCTTGTTTTTGTTATCTGGCGCATTCTCAAGGGCATGCAGTTAGAATTTGAATATATCATCACCAATGACACCCTTGATGTGGACAAGATTATTGCCCAAAAAAAGCGTGCGCGCATGATTTCTCTTGAGCTAAAAACCGTTGAGCAGGCAGGAAGGTTTACAGAATCTTCGTTTGAAGGGCGAACCTTCGACTGCACCATCCGTGCCGAGCGAAACCCAATCGGGCATGAGAATGTTTATTTATTGCTTTCCCACCCCTCGCAGCGGCGCACCCTTATTGTTTTCACCCCCGATGAAAAAATGCTCGCCGCCCTTCACAAAACTCTGCCGCGTCAGGTTGCAAAAAACCTTCCCGCAACTTTATCTTAAATGAAAATCCCCGTTTCAGCACACACGCTTACCAAGTGTGCTACAACGGGGCGTTTGATTTTATTTTCCTGTTGAGCCAAATCCGCCGCTGCCACGCGCAGTATCTGACAAAGTTTGGGTTTCATCAAATTCCGCCGTTAAATATGGCACAAGTAGAAGCTGCGCTATTCTGTCTCCTGCCGCAACAGTTACTGTCTCGGCGGAGTGATTATAAAGCGCGACCATAATTTCCCCGCGATAATCTGAATCAATAACGCCGACCTTATTGGCAGGCGCAAGCCCTTTTTTACAGGCAAGCCCGCTGCGCGCACAAATAAGCCCGACAAACCCTTTAGGAATTTCCAAGGCTATTCCTGTTGGCACAAAAACGGTCTCACCCGAAGCGACCGAAACTTGCTTCTCAATTGCAGCATAGAGGTCCGCTCCCGCAGCAAATTCACTTTGATAGGAGGGGCAGATTGCCTCTTTACGCAAATACGAAATCTTAACCTTTTGTTTCATAAAACACTCCTCCTTTTTCCTCTTTTTTATTATATTTCCGGTGCCGTATATTGTCAAGTTTATCATTGACGCAGACAGTATATTCGTGGTATCATAACCTTTAGAAAAGGCGGTGAGGTTTTGACAGATATATATGTTTTAAACATACCTGAATGTGAGGGACAACTTTTAAGGCTGCTACCGCGGATTTCGGAAAAGAGGCAGGAGCTATATCGAAAATCGTGCGCGCAAAAATCGCGCGCCTTTATTATAGGCTCGGAGGTTCTATTAGCACACGCGCTTTCTCTCCCGCTGCCATGTCAATACCAAACCTCTCAAAACGGAAAGCCCTTTATAAGCGGTCGCCGCCATTTTAACATCAGCCATTCGGGTGATTTTGTTGTATGCGCCGTGTCTGATTGTGAAATCGGCATTGATACCGAGCTTATCTGCCGAATGACTCCTCAGTTATCGCACAAGTTTCTCACCCCCCTTGAGATAAAACAGTCGCAAGAGTTTACGGGAGACAAGCTTTCCCACTTTCTTTGCGAAAAATGGGTGCGCAAAGAAAGCTATTTAAAGCTATCGGGAGAAGGGCTGCGCCGCTCACCCGCCTGCTTTGAATTTGAGGGGGATCGGCTTGTCGGCAATCGTAATATTTTTTCTCGCTGCTTTTCTCTCTCAAATGAACAGCTTTTAGCGGTTTGCTCAAATGAGCCCTTGAAAATAATCTTTCACACCGTTTCAAAAGATGACTTATTAAATTTAAGGTGACTTAACATGAACACAAAACAAAACACATCCCTTTTTTCGCCGCGCGGACAAAAAGCGGTTTTTGTTTGCGGCATGAGAGACGGACTGCCTATCGGACTTGGCTATTTTGCCGTTGCCTTTTCGCTTGGGATAGCTGCGCGAAACGCGGGGCTTTCGGCATTTCAGGGTTTTCTTGCAAGTCTGCTTACCAACGCCTCGGCAGGTGAGCACGCGGTTTTTACGCTTATTAAAGCAGGCGCGCCCTATCTTGAGGTCGCGCTTATAACGCTTATCACAAACGCCCGTTATCTTCTCATGGGTTGTGCCTTGAGCCAAAAAATGCTGCCCGAAACCCCAACCATTCACCGAATGATAGTCGGCTTTGATATAACCGATGAGATTTTCGGCATCAGCATAGCCCGAAAAGGTCACCTAAACCCTTATTATACCTATGGCGCCATGCTGACCTCTATCCCCTTTTGGTCAAGCGGCACCGCTCTCGGTATCATGATGGGTAATTTGCTGCCTTTGCGCGTTGTCAGTGCGCTTGCAGTTGCCTTATACGGAATGTTTATCGCAATTATAATCCCGCCCTGCAAAAAGGACAAGGTTATTGCCTGTTTAGTGCCCATCTCTTTTGTTTTGAGCGCATTATTTACATATCTGCCTTGGTTTACAGCTTTAACAGAAGGCAACCGCACCATTATTCTCACTGTTGCCATATCGGCAGCCGCCGCCCTTTTCTTTCCCATAAAAGAGGAGGTGCGAGATGCGGAATAATATTTATATTTACATTCTTATCATGGCAGGAGTAAGCTATCTCATCAGAGTTCTGCCGCTGACGCTGATAAGAAAACCCATTCAAAATAAATTCTTAAAATCTTTTCTTTATTATGTCCCCTACGTTACCCTCTCGGTCATGACATTTCCTGCCATCATTGAAGCCACGCAAAGCTCCATCGCAGGCATAGCCGCGCTCATTATCGGCATAATAGCGGCTTACTTTAACGCAGGGCTTTTCAAGGTTGCTGTTTCCTGCTGCGCTGTTGTTCTTGTTTTGGAATTTTTGCTTGTAAGGTGATTTTATGAATACTTTCAGACATCAGTTTTATATCGGAGAAGCTTTATACACTGTATTTATAGACTCATCAAAAGATGAATGGAAACGAATTGTCATAAACAACAAAGAACTTATAAACGAAAAATACACCTTATATCTAAATCGAAATGCCTATACTATTTATTATCCCATAGATTTAAATGGGAATGAGCTTGTAGTATCAATAGATGACTCCTTCATTATCCACGACTATAACATATACTTAAACGGTATCTCTCTTTTAGACCAATCCCACTTGGAAAAGGATTATGCCCAAGCCAACAAAACGGTTGAAACGGGACTAAAGGCTTTTATTGTTCAAAACTTTTTTCGAAAATCTATCAAAGCATTTCTTTTCGTTGGCACATTTATAGTGATAAAATGTTTATCGCAGAAACATTTTAATCCCGCTCTCTCGCTTCTTCTTTTTTTGCTAGCTCCAATATTTGCATTTTTACTTATTCTGTTAGAGTGGTCTCACAATAAAAGCATTGTAAAGAAATATAAAAAATGTTTCAGACCAAAGATAACATATTTATAAGGTAAAAGCTTTCTGCTTTTACCTTTTGTTATTTTATCCAACCGTGTGCTTTAAGCGCATCAAAACTTTTTCTCATTTCGCCGTAAGAATCCTCAGTTTTGGCGGCACTATCCTGTTCTACATATGCCACCCTTACCGTTCCAACCTCATTAAGTGCCGTTATAATATCATCCATCGGGGTAACGCCTGCATACATGGGGACAAGGCGGCTCATGCAGTCCTCGTTTTCTTCTTTTTCCTCACGGTAGTCCTTTAAATGAACAAATTCAAGGCGGTCCTTAAATTTCTCAATGGTTTTGATAGGATCTGCCCCTGCAAAGTGTACCCAGCCGGTATCAAGGGTAAACTTCCAATTTGTTTTTTCATAAAGAACATCCATATCGCAGTAACCGCCGCGATCATAAAACTCCCAAAAATGATTATGATATGCAAAACGCAACCCCGCATCATTTATCTTTTTAACAGCATCGGCAACATCCCTTATCATATCCTCCAAACGGACAGACTTCCAATCTTCCGAAAGGTAAGTGCCCGGATACCCTAAGCCAATAACCTCGACACCCATTTTCTTGTGCTGGTCAATGAGCTTATCGGTTTCATTTATCAAGGTGGGAATATCGGTGTGTGTGAGCCCGACATGCATATCAAACGCATTCTTATATTCAACAATTTTTTCGGCATCATATGAAAAGCCGCTTAACTGAACCGACTTATATCCGATTTCTTTCATAGCCTTAAAGGTGTTTCTGATGCCCTCTTCATCCTTGCACCTGTCACATACCGAAAAAAGCTGTGCGCCTATAATCATAATTTGTGCCTCCTGTCATATTCTTTCAATGTAAGTGTATCACAAGAGGCAAAATATGTCTATTATAAATTTTATCCCTATTTAAAAGTTGGGGAGAAAATTTTTGCTTGTGGGCTTGCAGAAGGAAAAACGAAATGATATAATACCATTTGCTAACCTATTTTTCGGAGGAAAGAAATGAAACTTAATTTTAAAAAACCAACCCAAAAGGATGTAATGACCTACGCTAAAAATATTTTTCTCACCATTGCAGGAACGGTCATTCTTGCTTTTGGCACTGCGGTGTTTATCATTCCCTTTGATATTGTCGCGGGCGGAATGTCGAGTATCGCCATTATTTTAAGCAAAATTCTCACATTTTTAACTGTTGAACAGCTTATAACCATCGTAACCTGGGTACTGTTCTTTATGGGGCTTATCATTTTGGGCAAGGATTTCGCAATTAAAACGCTGATTTCCGCCATTGTGTACCCTGTTGCAATTTCACTTTTAGGAAAACTGGTTTCCCCCGATGTTCTGGGCGGATTTTTTGACATAAAAAACAGCGGTCATGAGGAGATTGCTCTTTTAATGGCGGCTGTTGTAGGCGGTGTGTTTATCGGCGCAGGCTGTGCGGTTACCTTCCTCGGCGGCGGAAGCACCGGCGGCACCGATATTATCGCATTTACTCTTTGTAAATTCTTTAAAAAATGGCGCAGCTCGGTTGTTATCTTTATAACCGATGCTGTTACTATCGCGCTGGGCATGTTTATTCTCAATGATTTTATTATCTCTCTGCTCGGCGTTCTTTCGGCGCTTGTCAGCGCAATTGTTGTTGACAAGGTGTTCCTTGGCGGAAGCCGCGCCTTTGTTGCCCAGATAATCACCACCAATCCTGACCAGATAACCGCAGAGGTTATTGAAAAGCTCAAGAGAACCACCACCATCGTCGATGTTACGGGCGGTTACACCAAAGAGAATAAAAAGATGGTAATGGTATCATTTACCATGAGCCAGTATGTTGACTTGATGTCGATAGTCAACCGTGCAGACGGGCTCGCTTTTGTAACTGTTCACAGCGCACACGAAATAATCGGCGAGGACTGGACAAGATAATTTTAAAAGCCCTCCAACGGAGACACTTCGTAAAGAAGTAGTCTCCGTTTTTCAATATAATATAGAAAATGACACTTTCAAAAAGCGAAAGTGTCAT
>JAZQMT010000014.1:0-1670 GCA_045543635.1 Oscillospiraceae bacterium
ATATTCCCATTTTGTTTATGACAGCGCGGGATGATTTTGCCTCTAAACAGCGAGGTTACCGTGTCGGAATAGATGATTATATGGTAAAACCCATTGATTTGGACGAGCTGTTTTTGCGCATCGGGGCGCTTTTGCGCCGCGCGAAAATCGCATCCAGCCGCAGCCTTACCGTGGGTAACTTTACCATGGATATTGATGAGCATACTGCTTATTTAAACGGTGATGAAATCGCTCTTACCAATAGAGAGTTCAGTCTTCTTTACAAGCTGCTTTCCTACCCTAAAAAAACCTTTACAAGAACACAGCTTATGGATGAATTTTGGGAGGCTGATACCGATTCAAGCTCTCGCACAGTGGATGTTTACATAACGAAACTTCGCAGTAAGCTATCGGGCTGTGAGGACTTTGAAATAGTAACGGTTCACGGCCTCGGATATAAGGCGGTGTTTAAATGAAAAGGGAAAATAAGCTTCGGGGTCTGCTTTGTGCGGTAAATCATTTTTTGATTTTTTTTCTGTTGGTTGCATTTGTTATAACCTGCTGTATGCTGCTGTTCGTTTCAACCATGTCGAGAACAGTGGGAATAGAGCTTACAAGTGAAAATATAGGTTCTGCCGCTAAGCTTACCTTTGGCAATGTGGTCCTTTTAAGCCTTTTATTTAGCATAATTGATGCACTTCGGCGCCGCTTTTCCGTTTCGCGCCCCATAAAAAAGATAATCGATGCTGCTGAAAAAATCATACAAGGTGATTTTTCCGTGCGCATAAAACACAGCCGCGCCATTTTCGGAGAGGAAAGCTTTGAACCTGTTATGGATTGCTTTAATAAAATGGCAGAGGAGCTTTCGAGCATTGAAACGTTGCGATCGGATTTTGTTGCCAATGTGTCTCATGAGCTTAAAACCCCGCTGGCTGTTATGCAAAATTACGGGACGCTACTGCAGCAACCTTATCTGACTGAGGAAAAAAGAATAGAGTATGCAAAGGCAGTCACCGAGGCTTGCCGCAGACTGGCTGGTCTTATCACCAACATTTTAAGGCTCAATAAGCTTGAAAATCAGCAAATTTTTGAGCGTTCGCAGGAGTATAATTTAAGCGAACAGCTATGTGAGAGTTTATTGCAATTTGAAAATGAATGGGAGAAAAAGAAAATTGCAATACAAACCGATATTCAGCAAGATGTTATCATCCGCGCTGACAGTGAGCTTCTCTCTCTTGTTTGGAGCAACCTTCTTTCCAATGCTTTCAAGTTTACAGAGAGCGGGGGAATGGTGCGGCTTTCTCTTTGTGCCGATAAAAATTATGCGACCGTTTGTGTTGGTGACAGCGGTTGCGGAATGACCCATGAGGTTGGTAAGCACATTTTTGAAAAATTTTATCAGGGCGACACATCCCATTCTGCAGGAGGTAACGGGCTCGGACTTGCTCTTGTTCGGCGTATTGTGGATATTGTAGAAGGAGAAATCCTGGTTGAAAGCGCACCGGGAGAGGGAAGCTGTTTTACGGTTAAAATAAAGAGGCGATAGTATGAAAAAACAGAAAATAAGCTTTTTGTGCCTCTTGTTTCCGTCTATTTGGCTTCTTTTTGCTTTGTCGCTTTTCAGCATAGCCGCACTGATTATAGTTTTCACAAAAGGTATGCAGCAACACCCTGCGGCATATGCAGCATAT
>JAZQMT010000015.1:0-13732 GCA_045543635.1 Oscillospiraceae bacterium
CTTCCTAAGACCGCTTGGCCTCCGACTTGCTTTGATATTTTCGAAAAAAAAGAAAAAGATACTATTTTTATCCGTTTCCGCCTTTGCAATTTTGCTTTGCGGTACAGTAGCTTTTTTTAAAACTGAAAGGCTGCCTTCTCAAGAAAAACAGGTGCAAGCATATGAGGTTGAACAGTATATCGTCAGTGTTTATGAAGAAAAAATTGCGGTGTTTACCCAGGGAGATTCACTTCCTATCGAAATATACGATGTTTATATTGGAACCTTGCCGGAAAAAGACCAAAAGTCACTGCGTAAAGGAATAGCAGTACAGGGGAAAGCACGGTTGCGGCAAATGATTGAAGATTATACAAGTTAAATTGAAACGGTGCATTTTGCACCGTTTTTCTTTTTTGTTTTGTAATATTAAGCAACGTGTTCGAATACAATGAATTAAGCCTTGTCCATAGAAAAGAGGAAGTTATATGACTACACACAATAAAATAATAAAAGAAGCAACAGCTTTTTTGCCTGATCGTCTTCGGTTTCCGATTTCGGCGGTTGATGAAAAGGGGGCTTCCGAAATAAAGGAAATTCGATTAAGGCGGCTGTGCCCTGTTTGCATTGTAACGGCGCATAATAAGTTATTTCTTAGATATGATGGGACACTCACTGATCGAGCAGATGGTTCCGGGCTTTGTATAATAGAAAATCCTGATATGGATGATGCAGTCAGAAAACTATGTAATTATTCTATTCACGCATTTCAAAATGAAATGAAAAACGGTTATATTACTGTTCCGGGTGGACATCGTGTGGGAATCTGTGCTACTGCTGTTACAAATGCAGAAGGTATTATTACTGCCGTAAGAAACGTTTCATCTTTGAATATTCGAATTGCGCGTGAAGTAAACGGAGCAGCAGATCAGCTTGTAAAAACAGTATTTGCAGAAAAAATAAGATCAACTCTTATAGTAGGAGAACCTTCCAGCGGCAAAACAACGGTGCTTCGGGATATTGCTGCCAGACTTTCCGACAACGAATTTAGTTATATGAGAGTTTGTGTCATTGATGAACGCGGAGAGATCGCCGCAACAAGTGAGGGAATAAACAGAAAAAAACTTGGGGTGGGTTGCGATGTGTTGGATGGATACCCAAAGGCGGATGGAATGATGATTGCACTGCGTGCAATGTCCCCCGAAGTTATCATTTGTGATGAAATCGGAAGTGAATCGGATGTTTATGCAATAGAAAGTGTTGCAAATGCGGGAGTAAAATTGATTGCAAGCATACACGCAGATAGTTTTTCCCAGCTAAGCAGACGCCCGCAATTTGTTAAGCTTATGCATATTGCCGCATTTGATACAGCTGTTATTTTGAGCGGAAAACAGCAGCCTGGAAAGGTTAATGAAATAATATCACTCAAACGCTATTGGAGATGAAATGATGTTATTAAAAGCGGTAGGATGTGTGTTTGTTTTAGTTTTTTTCTGGGCAGTGGGTGTAGGATACATAAATGTTTTGAAAAAAAGAATAAGTGGACTGGAGCAAATGATAGAACTGCTCACTGTTCTTAAAATTAAATTGGAATATGAGCTTTGCAGTATTCCCGAATTATTTAATGCCTTAAAACAGCAACAAGAAGGTAAAACCAAGATATTTCTTGAATATTGTTTAACAAGAATTGCTGATGGGAGCTCGCTGAAAAAAGCATGGAATGAAAGTGTTGATTTTATTTCCGAGGAAATGTGTTTTATAAAATCTGATGTTATCCTGATGAAAGACTTTGCACAAAGTCTTGGAGATACCGATATATCGGGTCAAATAGCTAATCTCACACTGTTTATAGAATTATTGAAAAAAAACCTGTCAGAAGCAGAAAAAATACTGAAAGATAAATCACGGGTTACAATGAGCTGCAGTTTATTCGGCGGACTTCTCATTTCCATTCTACTGATATAACCCAATTAGGAGGAAAATAAAATGGATGTAGATTTAATTTTTAAAATAGCGGCCGTCGGAATTATTGTTTCCGTCTTAAATCAGGTTCTTATTCGGTCCGGCAGGGAGGAACAAGCAACAATGACAACGCTTGCCGGGCTTATTGTAGTGCTCATGATGATGATCTATGAGATAAGTAACCTTTTTGATACTGTTAAAAGCGTTTTTGGGTTATAGGTAAAGGTATGGATGTGATTTCTGTTATAGTCATCGGCATGGTTGGCGCCATGTTTTCGCTTATTTTAAAGCAGTACAAGCCTGAATTTGCAATAGTTGTATCAGTAGTAACGGCCATTATTATTTTTATCAATATCCTCGGGTGGGTTATTCCTGTTATTACGGAGATAAAAAAACTTATGGATAAAGCCGCTATCTCCTATCAATATATTTCGATTTTATTTAAATCTTTAGGGATTTGTTATATTACGCAGTTTGCCTGTGATATATGCAAGGAAGCAGGACAAACAGCGGTTGCCGGAAAACTGGAGCTTGCAGGAAGGATTTCGATTTGTGTTTTGGCACTGCCGTTGTTTAAAGAGGTTTTGGTACTTGCAGAAATGATGCTCGGAAAGGTAACATAAAAGAATGAAAAAATTAATTTCTGTGTTTTTTGCAGTATTTCTTGTCTTTTCTTTGGCAGCTTTTCCTGTTTATGCTGCAGAAAACGCTGAAACAGGAGAAGAAACAATAGAAGAGCTTTTTCCAAAACAAGCAGGAGATATGCTGCTTGAAAATGGTTTCAATTCTCTTGACACAAAGGCACTTACTGAACTTTCTGTCGAGGATGCTGTAAAATACATATATAATTGCGTTAAACGCGAGATAACAACACCTTTTTTATTGATTTATTCTATTTTCTTAATAATTATCGTCACCGTTATTGCATCAGGGATGAACGGAGGATTTTTAAATTCTGAGTTAGAAAAAAACTTTTCAATGGTCGGTGTTTTATGTGTATGCACTACTGCAATTACACCGATTATTACATGTCTTGGTGAAACAGCTAATTTTATATCTGAATTAAGTGGGTTTGTTCGAGTTTTTGTACCAAGCCTGACAGGGGTAATGTTAACAGCCGGACAGACAACAACAGGCTTAGGTTATCAGACTGTGATGCTTGCTGCATCCGAATTTCTTTCAATTTTTTTATCGAGCATCATTTTACCGCTTTTATTTCTGTTTCTTGCTTTTTCTGTTGTTGGAAGAGTGGCTGCCGGCGCTCATCTCCAATCTATAACATCTTCGGTAAAATCAACCGTGATCTGGTGCCTAACTTTGCTTATGAGTCTATTTGTTGCTCTTGTGACTATTAAGGGGCTGGTTGGTGCAGGGGCAGATTCGATTGCACTTCGAACCGGAAAGTTTTTTGTCGGAAGTTTTGTTCCTGCTGTTGGAGGTGCTTTGTCTGAAGCTGCTGCAACAGTTCAAAAAAGTATGGGACTTATAAAAAACACAACCGGTGTTTTTGGTATCATCGCAGCAGCAATGTATTTTATTCCTCCGCTTATTAAAGTTTTGGTTTATAAACTTACTTGTGAAATAAGTGCAAGCGTAGGGGAAATGTTAGGAGCCGCCAAAATTTCAGGTCTGCTTCGAGATATTGCAGGTGTATTGGGGCTTGTTTCTGCTGTGATTTTAAGTTATGGTGTGCTTATTATATTATCAACAGCAATTACATTGATGTTTGGAAGTGGTGGGTAATAATGGATGCTGTAAAGGTGTGGGGCTTTTCATCCTGCGTCGCGGTTGTTATAGGCTCTGTTATTTCTATGATTGTACCTTCATTTGGGAAACAAAACATTTTACGTATCGTTATTTCTGCTTTTGTGCTCGTTGGTATGCTTTCTCCTGCACTTAATATCTTTAAAAATTTTCCCGTTGATGATTTTATTGAAACAAACGCTGATTATAATGCAATAGAAGCCTATGAGTTAAATGATTGTATGCTTGAAGAATTACAAGAGGCTACAACTCTGGCACTTTTTCCGATTGTCAAAGAGGAACTTTTAAAATTTGAAATATCAGAAGATTTTGGTCTTAATATAGAGCTTTCTCAGGAGGATTACGGAATGAAAATAGAGAAAGTGAATATTACCATCTTGGACTTGCATATGATAGAAAAAGAAACGGTTGAAAACTATCTGAAGAAAGAAATGGGATTGCAGGTGAACATAGATGTAATTGAAAACGAGGAGAAAGAAATTTTATGCATGAAAAGTTAAAAAACTTTACAACGCTTTTGCCCAAATTATTCGGAAATAAAAAAACGTTGACAATTGTTACGGTTATCGGATTAGCAGGAATTATCTTAATCGGTTCATCGGATTGGCTGTTTTCATCCAAATCCGAGCCTGTGAAATCTGATACAGAAAATCTATCAGTTCATTGGTACATAAATACACTTGAGAAAAAAACAGCAGAAATGCTTGTTTCAATAGACGGAGCGGGAAAAAGCAAAATCATGATTACTGCTGAGGCTTCTGCTGCAAATCAATACGCTGTAAATGAAACTATTTCGGATGATGTTCAAAATGATCAGAATGAAAATCGACAAAAAACAGAAGTACAGACCGAAATTGTTATGATAGAAGGTGATAACGGAGGAAACCAGGCGTTGGTGGCACAGGTCATTGAGCCTCAGATCCGCGGAGTGTTAGTTTTGTGCGAGGGTGCGGATAATCCCGAGATTAAAGAAAAGGTGACGCAAGCTGTTAAAACAGTTCTTGGGGTATCTTCAAATAAAATTTGTGTAATAAAATTAAAACAATAAAAAGGAGCATGTGGTATGAAACTTAATATGTTGATTGGGAAAAGACAACTGATTTTAGCAGGACTTGTTGTTATTTTAGGCGTTGCAGTTTATTTAAATTGGGAGTTTTCCCAAAAAGATATAAATCTTACTGCATCAGGCGGTGATGATAAGTCTTATGGCGATACACAGCTTACCGATGTTAAGGTTAGCGAAACGAGTGAGGCGTATTTTGCACAAGCACGATTAAATCGACAAAAAAACAGAGATGAGACGTTAGAAAGTGTACAGACCATGCTTGCTGATAAAACCCTTACTGAAGCTCAAAAGACTGAAATAACTGCTAAAGCGGCTGAAATTGCCGAGCTTTCACAATGCGAGACCGCTATTGAAGAATTAGTAAAAGCAAAGGGATTTCAGGAGTGTGTGGCATTTATAGACGGAGAAACTGCGAGTGTAGTTGTAAGCTCAAAAGGGCTTTCTGATGATCAAGCTGCACAAATTTTTGAAATAATTTTGAGCAAAACAAAAATAAATTCAGAAAATATTAATATTGTTGAAGCAAAATAGTTGTTTCTTTAAAAATTTGTGGTATAATAAATATGTATATTCAAGAATATTGTGCATATAATATCTTTTTATCTGCAAATATTCTTATTGAAGGAGGACATATTTACCATGAATCATCAAAATAATATTTCCGAGCACGCTGAAACCGGTAATCTTAAAATTTCCGAGGATGTTGTTGCTTCCATCACAAACATTGCCTCTAAAGAGGTGGAAGGGGTTGCTGAACTTACTGTTGCTCCTGCTAACTTGAAAGGCATTTTTAAATCAAAGCCGGTTAAATCTTCGGTAAGCGTGGATTTGAATGATGGAGTAGCTATCATTGATGTATATCTTAAAATCAAATACGGCGCAAAGGTTCAGGTTGTTGCTGCTGAAATTCAGAAAAAAGTAAAAGATTCTGTGCAGAATATGACAGGTATTGCTGTTTCTAAAGTAAATGTTCATATTTCCGGAATCGTGATTGAAGACAAAAATAAGAAATAGTTGCAAAATCAGCCCTTTTATATAAGGGCTTGTTTTGCTGTTTACAGATTTAAAGACAGGGGAAAACAAATGACACGAAGTGAATCTCGCGAACAAGCGTTCATACTTAATTTTGAGGCACAATTTTCGGATTGTAATATTGATGATATTATTAATCTTGCCGGAGAATTGCGCGATTTTAAAGTTAGTACTTTTGCAAGAGAATTGATATTTTTTACTCATGAGCATCGAAGTGAAATTAACAATAGTATTGCTTCTCTTGCCAAACGCTGGGATATGAAACGCATAAGCAGGGTCTCTCTTGCGGTTTTGCAGCTTGCAATTGGGGAAATTATGCGCTTTGATGACATTCCCGTTAGTGTAACAATTAACGAAGCTGTTGAGCTTTGCAAAAAATACGGCGGGGATGATGACTTTTCATTTGTAAACGGAATTTTAGGATCTTATGTAAAAAACATGGATCGTGCAGGTGGAAAGGAAGAATAGTACGTGGCTGTTTTTCTTGGAATAGACACTAGTAATTATACCACTTCTGTTGCTGCATATAATTCCCTTACAGGTAAGATGATTTCAGAGAAACTACTTTTGCCTGTTGCAGAGCAAAATTGCGGGCTCCGCCAAAGTGACGCCGTTTTTTTGCATGTTCGGCAACTTGGGAATGTAGCACAGCGTGTTCTTTCAAAACTAGATGAATCCCCGCTTGCCATAGGTGTATCTATTTCACCCAGGGATGAGCAGGGGTCATATATGCCGTGTTTTTTGGTCGGAAAAATGCTTGCTCAATCACTGGCAGCAGCATTTCACTCAAAACTATATGCATTTTCTCATCAAAGCGGTCATATTGCCGCAGCTTTATATTCGGTTGGCATGCCGAATCTTTTTCATCACCCTTTCCTTGCACTTCATGTTTCAGGTGGAACTACCGATCTTCTTAAAGTTTCTCCCGATGCAAAAAAAATAATTTCTGTTGAGTGTATAGGTAAAAGCCTTGATTTAAAAGCAGGACAAGCAATTGATCGTGTAGGAGTTATGCTTGGTTTGAAATTTCCTTGCGGCGCAGAGCTCGAAAAACTTGCGGGGCAGTCAAATCGAAGTTTTAAAATGAACCCCTGTATTAAGGGAATGGACTGCGCGCTGTCAGGGCTTCAAAATAAAGCAGAAGAAATGTTTCGTTCAGGTGATGCCCCGTGCGATATTGCTCAGTATTGCTTGGATTTTATTTGTGCATCTATTGATGGAATGTGTAAAAATGCAGCAGTACTTTATCCTGATCTTCCTTTTGTTTTTGCAGGTGGTGTCATGTCGAATCAAAAAATGCGCGGGATACTCAGGGAAAAATATAATGGTTTGTTTGCAGAGCCTAAATACAGCACAGACAATGCAGCCGGAATTGCTGTTTTATGTAAAATGTCATATGAGCGTAATTTGCAAGAATTTTTAACGGGAAATGAGGAATCCTGATGGATCAGGCAATCACCGTTTCACAAATAAATAGATATTTAAAGCTTAAAATGGAGCATGATGTCAGATTAAATGATATTTATGTTACAGGAGAAATTTCCAACTTTGTAAACCATATAAAAAGCGGTCATTTTTATTTTTCACTTAAGGATAGCGAGTCATTGATAAAGGCAGTTATGTTTCGTCAATATGCATCCAAGGTGAAGTTTGTTCCAAAAGACGGAAAAAAAGTTATAGTACGCGGACAAGTTTCGGTTTTTGAACGAGACGGCATATATCAAATATATGTTACAGAAATAATTCCGGATGGTGCGGGCGAGCTTGCACTTGCCTTTGAGCAACTTAAAGAAAAGCTTGGCGAGGAGGGGCTGTTTGAAGAGGCACATAAAAAGCCTTTACCGCCGTATCCCGAGAAAATCGGAATAATTACTTCTCCTACAGGAGCTGCTGTTCAAGATATGCTACACATTTTTCGCAGGAGATTTTCTGCTTGTAATCTTTTTCTTTATCCAGCGCTCGTTCAGGGGAATGAGGCAGCAAAAAGCATAATACAGGGAATAGAATATTTTCATAAAAAAGAACAGGTCGACATCATTGTTGTGGGCAGAGGTGGCGGTTCAGCAGAGGATCTTTGGTGTTTTAATGATGAGCTACTCGCAAGAGCAATTTATAACGCTGATATTCCGATCGTTTCATGTGTAGGACATGAAACTGATTTTACTATTGCGGACTTTGTTTCTGATCTTCGCGCACCCACTCCCTCGGCGGCAGCAGAGCTATGCGTGCCGGATAGTAACACTGTGCGCTATCAGCTTTCTGAATTTTCTCAAAGAGTTGAGCAGCTTGTTAATAATCGGATTTCTGTTTTCTCAGATAGGCTTAAGCTTTTTTCGGAAAGACCGTGTTTAAAAAATGTGGAGTTTTATTTGCATGCTTTGCGTCAGCAGCTTTTGCAGCTTATGTCAAGACCTTGTTTTACAAACCCTCAAATGCTCTTTAACAGTAAAAAAATAGTTCTTTCACAAACGCAAAAACAATTAATAAATATCGTAAAACAAAATCAAACAAAATATCAGGCAAAACTTTCCGAAAATGCTGCTAAGCTTGATGCTTTAAGCCCGCTTAAAGTCCTTTCAAGAGGGTATTCCTTGGTAACAAAGAATTTGAAAAGCGTAACGGCGAAGGAACTAAAAAATGATGATGAAATATCTATCCTGTTTTCAGATGGGGTGGTGGATGCCAGAGTGAGCTTACCAAAAGAAAGGAAGTAATCTTTATTATGCAAGATGATATTAATTTATCTTTTGAACAGGCAATGCAGCGCATTGAGGAGATTGTTGTTGTACTGGAAAGCGGTAAATCTTCATTAGATGATTCTCTTGGTTTGTTTGAGGAGGCAACAAAGCTGTGTGCATATTGTAATCAGCGTCTTGACGATGCACAGAAAAAGGTAGAGCAATTTACCCTTGTTAAAATTGAGGACGAGGAAATAAAAAATGACTGATTTTGAAAACAGAATGAAGGAATATTGTGCGCTTGTTGAAAATGAGCTTGAAAAACTGTTTAGTCACAACGAGTGTTTACAACAGGTTGTATTTGATGCAATGCGCTACAGCATTAGTGCAGGAGGAAAGCGTATTCGCCCTATTATTTTGCTTGAATTTTGCAGAATTTGCGGGGGAAGTGTTAAAGCTGCGCTTCCTTTTGCATGCGCGCTCGAAATGATTCACACTTATTCACTGATACATGATGACCTTCCATGTATGGATAATGATGATATGCGTCGCGGAAAGCCTTCTTGTCATAAAGCATTTGGTGAAGCAAATGCGCTTCTTGCTGGCGATGCACTTTTAAATTTGGCTTTTGAGACCATGTTATCTCCTATTCATTCGGAAATTACGATTGAAAGGCAGATCAGAGCAGCAGGGTATATTGCAAAATGTTCTGGAGCAGATGGTATGATCGGTGGACAAGTAATCGACCTTGAAAACGAAGGGAAAGAGATTTCCCAAGATGTTTTGCTCCGTCTTTATCGAGATAAAACGGCTGCATTGCTTTGTGCAGCTGCTGTATCAGGTGCTGTTCTTGCAGGGGCATCTGAAAATCAGATACAAGCAGCAGAGCGTTTTGCACAGAATATTGGACTTGCTTTTCAAATTATTGATGATGTTTTAGACTGCACGGGCGATCAATCTATTCTTGGAAAACCTATCGGAAGTGATCAGAAGAATAACAAAAAAACTTTTGTGAGTTTTCATGGTGTTGAAGGCGCAATGGCAGAAGCAAATAGGCTTACTGATGAGGGGTTATCAGCATTAAATGAATTTGAGGATACAGCTTTCTTAACGGAGCTTTCACTATATCTTTGTAAAAGAAAAAAATAGGTGCATTATGGAAGAGAAAAAGAATATGCTTTCTCGTATTAACTCCCCGGATGATGTAAAAAAATTAAATAAAGAAGATCTTCCGTGTTTGTGTAGCGAAATCAGAGAAACGTTGATTGAAACGCTTTCAAAACAGGGCGGTCATCTCGCATCCAATCTTGGAACTGTTGAGCTTTCGGTTGCTTTGCATCGTGTTTTCAGCAGTCCGAGAGATCAAATTATATGGGATGTTGGGCATCAGTGTTACACGCACAAAATTTTAACAGGGAGAAAGGAAAGATTTTCTTCTATCAGAAAAAAAGGTGGGATTTCCGGATTTCCCAATCCAAAAGAAAGTGTCCATGATGTTTTTGTAACCGGGCATAGTAGTACATCGCTTTCTGCAGCTTTTGGGCTTTCTCGTGCTAAATCAATCTTGGGGCAAGATGGACATGTAATTGCTGTAGTTGGTGATGGTGCGGCGAGCGGTGGAATGTTTTATGAGGGGCTAAATAATATTGGGCGGCATCATGATCGCTTGATCGTCATCCTTAACGATAACAAGGTTTCTATTTCAAAAAATATTGGCGGTGTAGCAAAATATTTATCCGATATTAGAGTAAGACCGCGTTATTTTAAGACAAAAGATCGAATAGATAGATTCATTACAGAAATTCCTTTTATAGGAAAATGGCTTCGCCGTAGGATAATTCAATCCAAATCCATGTTAAAATATGCGCTGTATCACAGCACTTGGTTTGAGGAATTCGGTTTTACTTATCTCGGTCCTGTAGACGGACATGATATTAATTCGTTATGCGAAGTATTGGAGCGCGCTCGTTTTCTAAATAAACCCGTTTTTGTTCATGTCGAAACGGTAAAGGGGAAAGGATATAAATTTGCAGAGGAAAATCCGGGTGCTTATCACGGTGTAAAGCCTTTTGATATTTCTATAGGAAATCATCTTAGTAAAACCTCGGATGGTTTTTCTGAGGCCTTTGGAAATATCCTTGTTGATCTTGGTAAAGAGGATAATAGGATCTGCGCTATTTCACCTGCAATGAAATATGCTACCGGGCTTAATAAATTTGCATCTAAATATCCACGTCGCTTTCTTGATGTAGGAATTGCAGAGCCCCTTGCAATAACCTGTGCGGCAGGAATGGCGAAGAACGGGTTAATTCCGGTTGTTGCAATTTATTCAACCTTTTTGCAGCGTGCATATGATCAGGTGTTGCATGATGCAGCTATTTCAAATTTGCATATTATTCTTGCTGTTGACCGTGCGGGAATTGTAGGGGCAGACGGCGAAACACACCAAGGCGTTTTTGATGTTGCGTTTCTTTCTACGATACCAAATGTTAAAATTTTTTCTCCCTCTAATCTAACTGAGCTTTCTCTTTGTTTAAAACGGGCTATTTATGATGAGGAAGGTGTTGTTGCAGTTCGTTATCCTAAGGGGAATTGCGATATAATGCCCGAACGCTTTGTACTTTCTGATACTGAAAAAACATTTTATCGTTCTGCTTATTCAGATAACAAAAAAAGCCTTATTATTACGTATGGTCGCGTGTATATTCAGTGTGCAAAAGCAGTCGAAATTGCGGAAAAAAACGGGCAAGGTGTTGATATTCTAAAACTAGTGCGGCTTAACTGTACTGCTGAAATTCTTGAACTTATTCGTTCATACGATAATATTTTGTTTGTAGAAGAGGGAATTGAACGAGGTTCCGTGTCTCAGCTTTTTGGCAATGAACTTATGAAAGTTGGTTTTCTTGGGAAATATCGTGCTCATACTCTTGGAAATTCTTTTATTGCATATCAAACCGTTGAAGAAGCATTTCGCGAATATCAAATGGATTTTGAGAGCATTTATAATATGATAAAGGAATAAAGCAAAACTATGCAGAAAAAAAGACTAGATGTACTACTTGTTGAAAAGGGCTATGCACAGTCCAGAGAACGCGCAAAATCATTAATTATGTCTGGAATTGTTTTTGTTAATGGTGAACGTGTCGATAAAGCGGGGAGCATGTTAGCTGAAGATGCACTCTTAGAATTGCGAGGTAATGATCTTTCATATGTCAGCAGGGGCGGGCTGAAACTTGAAAAAGCCATGCAAAGCTTTCCCATCACACTTGAACAAAAGGTTTGCATGGATATTGGCGCATCAACCGGTGGTTTTACAGATTGTATGCTGCAAAATAGGGCAAAAAAAGTGTTTGCTGTTGATGTTGGATATGGGCAGCTTGCATGGAAACTTCGATGTGATGAGCGAGTTGTTAATATGGAGCGTACCAATGTTCGCTTTCTAACCGCAGAGCAGGTGGGTGAACCTGTTGATTTTATAAGCGTGGATGTTTCTTTTATATCTTTAACACTGGTTCTTCCTGTTGCCAAAACCTTTCTTGCCGAAAATGGTGAGATGGTTTGTCTTATTAAACCGCAATTTGAAGCCGGAAGAGAAAATGTAGGAAAAAAAGGCGTGGTTCGTGACCGCCAAGTTCATATTGAGGTGGTAAATAAAATCATCTCATTTGCAATAGAAAATGATTTTGATGTAAAGGGATTAACCTTTTCACCTGTAAAGGGGCCCGAAGGTAATATTGAATACCTTGTGTTCTTAAAAAAAGGAGAAGGAAAATTAGAGATTGAAGCAAATTTAGGCGAGGAAATTGTGAATAAATCACATCTTGCACTTGATATATAAAAAAGAAGGTGATTGAGTTGAGAGTTTTAGTGTTGCCAAATTTTCAAAAGCATGATTGTTTAAATGTTACAAATACAGTAATTGAGGTTTTAAAAAAGGGCAAAACAGAAATTCTCGCTTTAACAGATACCCAAAAATATCTGCAGCATGATTTTGTTTCTTTTATTTCTCCGGACCAAATTAATGCCGATATTGATCTCGCTGTCACTATAGGAGGAGACGGGACTATTATCAAAGCAGCAAATTTGCTTTTGGAATATGAGATTCCGCTGATAGGAGTTAATCTCGGCACACTTGGCTTCTTGGCAGGAATAGAAAAGAATGAAATTAACCTTTTATCCTCGGTAATAGAGGGAAACTATACAATTGATGAGAGAATGACGCTACAGGTTTCTATTTGTCATCAAGATGGTACACAGAATCATTTTACTGCAATAAATGATATTGTTATTTGTAAAAATGCTTTTTCGGGAATTATTGATTTAGATATTTTCTGTGGAAATATTGAAACTGCACATTACAGAGCAGATGGTGTTATTTTTTCAACATCTTCCGGCTCTACAGCCTATGCAATGTCAGCAGGTGGTCCTATTATACATCCTTATGTAAAGGCAATCTCCCTTACACCAATTTGCGCACATTCTTTGCTTGCAAGAACGATTGTTTTGCCTGAATATGAAACTATTAACATAAAAGTTAACGCTGATTCGGTTCGTAAAAAAGTTTTTGTTGTGGCTGATGGTCTTCATTCTGTAGATGTGGTAGAAAGTGACGTTATAACGATACACAGATATAATAAGAATATTAAATTTCTGTGTTTAAAAGGAAAAAATTACTACTCAGCGATAAATAAGAAGTTAATGGAAAGGTAAGTAGTTATGAAACAGAAGAGACAGCAAAAAATCCTTGAAATCATATCAAACAATGATGTTGATACCCAAGGCAGACTTATGGAGCTATTAAAAAACAGCGGTTATTCTGCCACACAGGCAACGCTTTCTCGAGACATTAGGGAGCTGCGTCTTGTTAAAGTTATGACCGATACGGGTATCTACAAATATGATGTTCCTACGCAGGAAAAGGTTACAGAAATGAGTACAAAATTTCGTTCCATTTTCTCCGAGGCTGTTGTTGGCGTTGACTATGCTTTCCATATTGTTGTGCTGAAATGCCACACAGGAATGGCGAATGCTGCTTGTGCGGCTTTAGATAATATGAAAATTCGTGATGTGGTTGGGTCTATTGCAGGAGATGACACCATTTTTGTGCTTCTACGTAATGAGCAGCAGGCATTAAAGCTTGTTAGCGAGATTAAACAGAATATAAAGGGATAAAGGAGAAAATTACAATGCTGATGCAGCTTCAAATTGAAAATGTAGCAGTTATTGAACAGGCAAATATTGAATTTTCTGAGGG
>JAZQMT010000016.1:0-2265 GCA_045543635.1 Oscillospiraceae bacterium
TTTGGGACCATCAGGCCGCAGGTTCGAGACCTGTCACCTCGACCATTTTAGCGGCATCGTCCGCACAAAAAGCCGCAAGACATCAGTCTTGCGGCTTTATTGTTAGGAGGTATATATGCAAATTCATCACAATTTATACTTACTTGGGGAAATAAACATGGATACCAAACAGCCACCCCTTCAGTCGGACAGATAATCTCTTTGTTTCCTGCGGTGCAAAAAATGATTGCAAATTACAGCAGAATAAAGGTGTGCGCTCATACATAATATTTTAGTAATACGCATTATGGGCGGTACGAGATATGAAACGAGATCTTTCACTTTGGCAGTTTGCCGGGTTTGCTTTGACGGTGCTGGGCGGAACGCTGCTACATTTTCTGTATGACTGGACAAATGAGAGCGTACTAATCGCGCCCTTTTCAGGCGTCAACGAATCCACTTGGGAGCACATGAAGCTGCTGTTCTTTCCCTTGTTTATTTTGGCGCTGATACAGAGCCGATTTTTCAAAGAATATGAAAACTTTTGGTATGTAAAGCTGGCAGGAATTGCGACTGGACTTGTACTGATTCCTGTGCTGTTTTACACCTACAACGGTGCGTTTGGCAAATCGCCCGACTGGCTCAACATTGCAATATTTTTCATATCGGCAGCGGTGGTGTTTCTTTTGGAAACACGGCTTTTCAAAAAAGACAGTTTGCGGGGCAAGCGGCCGTGGCTCGCCTTTGGGGTCATCTGCCTAATCGGTGTGCTGTTCGTGGTATTTACCTTTGCTACACCGCAGATACCGTTGTTTCAAGATCCGCTTACGGCGACATACGGGATAAATGGCTGAACTCCTTTTTCTTTGTCTACTGCGGTGTAAGTTTTGTGGCGGTTTTACAAGAACACGATTGTATATTACCAGGGTTAATGCACAAACTGAAATAAAAAAGGGAGCGATAAAATGGACGGCAATAATCTTGTTAAAAACACACTTGATGAAATTCCCCAGCCGGAGCCTGATGCAAAACGCATTGTGGGTCTTGTTAAGCAAGGCGGAAGAGTAACGGGATATAAACTATCCGATGAAACATTTGTCGAAAAGCCGCAGGCGGTACAAATGGCCAAACAAGGAAAAATTGCAGGGGTCGGAGTTGCACACAGAGGAGATAACGAATATCTCAAAGCAATTCCAAACGGAAATGAAAACGATAATTTGGGAAATCTCCCTTCCGTTTCTCCTAAACAGTAGATAGGATTGCAGTATTACCTGTATACAAAAGCTTGTCGGGGGCAGGTTTTAAAGCTGCTCTCGGGAAGTTTATTTGTGTATCGCGCAAAGAAAAAGGAGCGAGGGTTATTTTTCGTTTTCAGAATATCAGTAATTATATTTCTTCTTTTTTGCTACGATAAATATAAGTGTCACGATAACGGCTAAAACTTCGGCGGCAACTATCGACATCCACACACCGTCTATGCCCCATATAAGCGGGAAAAGCAGCACAGCCGCTATCTGAAACACGAGGGTTCGAAGAAAGGAAATAAGGGCGGAGGTTAAACCGTCACTAAGTGCTGTAAAGAAACCCGAGCCGAATATTGCAATTCCCGCAAAGAGGAAGGAAAAGGAGTATATCATAAAGGCGCGTACAGTCAGCGCAAAAAGCGCTTTATCGTAGCTTACGAAAATAGCGGACAGTGGCTCTGCCAAAGCAAGCGCAAGCAGAAGCATGGCGATTGAGGAGCTGATAATAAAAACAAAGCTTTTTTTGCGCAGATTTTTCAGTTCGGAGTAGTTTTGAGCACCGTAATGATAACCGTGCCGCTAATAAGAGTTACATAGATAAACAGAGAAAAGAGCCGCTGTGCTTTGTCTCTGTTGTCTTCACCCAGCGTTTTGGAAATAAGAGCGCCGCCTCCTGAGCCGAACATAAAGCCGATAGAGCCGAGTATCATAAGAAACGGCATAATAAAATTAACGGCGGCAAACGGTGTTTTTCCAACAAAATTGGAAACAAAAAATCCATCCACCACGCCGTAGACAGAGGTGAAAACCATCATAATAATGGATGGCAGACACCAGCGCAACAGCCGCTTATAGTCAAAATGATCTGAAAGCTGAATAACCATTGTTTTCTCCTTAAATAAAAAACGGATAAGGAAACAGGCGTTTCAACCTGTAGCCTTATCCGGCGTTACATTTCTGTATGAATGTATTGCCCTCCGAGCCAGTTTTATTATTATAGCATAAGAGGTTTTAAAAAGCAACTCTTTAAGTTTTGTTTTGG
>JAZQMT010000017.1:0-1636 GCA_045543635.1 Oscillospiraceae bacterium
TAGCTGGAACGGCGGGTATCTTTGCCTACAACAATGCGGGTTTTGTGATTTGGTTCTTGATTTCCTGAGAGAGGCGATGAGTAGTACCATCCTAAAAAACGTTCGATGCGATAGGCGTGATCGGCGGTGAGAGCAGTGTTGGCTTCGCCGCGAAAGCCGTCAGTGCCAAAATAATGAAGCTGATAATTTTGGGAAACATCAGTGGCAGTATTTTGCTCTAAAGACATAGTAATTTCCTCCTTTGGGTTGGGTGTGGTTTTTAGTAAAACCTTTTTCTTCATTATTATATGTGTAAAAAATTAAAAAACAGCTCAAACGGGGCATAATATTGACATTAAGAAATTACGGTACTATAATATGTATGTTTGAAAAGTTTGTACCTATATAAGGAGGATAAAAAAATGAGCGAATCCTGTACGCATAATTGCGAAACCTGCAGTCAGAACTGCGGCAGCCGTGAAAAACAAAGCTTTCTTGAAAAGCCGCATGAAATGAGTCGTGTTAAAAAGGTTATCGGTGTTGTCAGCGGTAAGGGCGGTGTCGGTAAATCGTTGGTCACCGGTCTTATGGCGGTGCTCTCACAAAGAAAAGGGTATAAAACCGCTATTATGGATGCTGATATTACAGGGCCGTCCATTCCGAAAATGTTCGGCATTAAAGAACGCGCACAAGGCAGCGAAATGGGGATTCTGCCTGTTGCCACCAAAACAGGCATTGAGGTCATGTCTTTGAACCTGCTTGTTAAAAATGAGACCGATCCGGTCATTTGGAGAGGTCCCGTCATTGCCGGAACCGTTAAACAGTTCTGGACTGAGGTTATCTGGAACGATGTTGATTTTATGTTTGTGGATATGCCTCCAGGAACAGGAGATGTCGCGCTTACTGTGTTCCAGTCGCTTCCGCTTGATGGCATCATCGTGGTGGCTTCCCCGCAGGATCTTGTTTCAATGATCGTTAAAAAAGCGCTCAATATGGCAAATATGATGAACATTCCCGTTCTCGGTCTTGTTGAAAATATGAGCTATCTCGAGTGTCCCGATTGCGGAAAGAGGATTTCGGTGTTTGGCGAAAGCCATATTGAGGAAACTGCACAAGAGTGCAAAACACAGGTTCTCGGAAAGCTTCCTATCAATCCTAAGCTTGCGGCAGCCTGTGATGCGGGTATGATTGAGCTTTTTGAAGGCGATTGGTTATCTGATGCTGCAGAAAAGGTTTTCTCTCTTATAAAAGACTAGAATAAAAAAGGAGGCGGAACTGAACCGCCTCCTTTTTGTGTATAATAATTGTAAAATTGCACAAAATATCTCGGCAGCCCTTGGTATGGATAATAAATTTTACTAAACTCTAAAAAAATTAAAAAAACTTGAAAAAAAGTGTTGACAAAGAGGGGTGTGGAGAGTATAATGAGAAAGCTGTCCGAAAGAGCGGAAAGTCAAAGTGAAAAACTTTAAAAAAAGTAAAAAAAGCTATTGACAAAGAGCAGGAGTTATGATAAAATATAATTCCTGCCCCGAGAAGCGGCAGAGAAGGACCTTGAAAATTGAACAATATCGAAAGTATGCTTGAAGGACCCTTTAAGAAGTCACGAGAGTGACAAAAAGAGTAATTTAAGGATGAACAAAAGCTAAGCTTTGTG
>JAZQMT010000018.1:0-6278 GCA_045543635.1 Oscillospiraceae bacterium
GATGAGTCGCTTATTGCTCTTGGTTTTACCGAGCACAGCTTTGCCCATGTTACAAGAGTTTCCGAAATGGCGGCATATATTTTGACAACGCTTGGATACAGTGCTCATGAGGTTGAGCTTGCACGTATTGCAGGGTATCTGCATGATATAGGCAACCTCGTAAACCGTGTTGACCATTCACAGAGCGGTGCAATCATGGCATTTCGAATTTTGAGCGACATGGGCATGGATGCACAGGATGTGGCAACCGTTGTAACTGCTATCGGCAATCATGATGAGGGAACAGGGGTTCCGGTAAATCCCCTGTCGGCGGCGCTTATCTTAGCCGATAAGACCGATGTTCGCCGCACAAGAGTGCGCAACACCGATCTTGCTTCCTTTGATATTCACGATAGAGTGAACTACTCGGTGGAGGAGGCATGGCTTTCTATAAATGAGGACAAAACCGGCATTACTCTGCGCCTGAAAATTGACACCAAATACAGCTCAGTCATGGATTATTTTGAGATTTTCCTCGGCCGAATGATTCTTTGCCGCAAGGCAGCAGAGTGCCTTTCCCTTAAATTCAGCCTTATCATTAATAACCAACAGGTGATGTGACCTTTTGCCTTCCCATCAGCAGGCTCAATCGTGCCTGTAACGATCATTCTTTATAAAAAACAGCCGCTTTTAAGTGAAGCGGCTGTTTTTTATTACAAAATAACCTTGCTTAAAAATTCTTTCAAGCGTGCATTTTGCGGGTGATTAAAAATTTGGTCCGGCGTGCCCTGCTCGGTAATTTTTCCCTCATCCATAAAGAAAATGCGATTTCCTACCTCGCGTGCAAAGCCCATTTCGTGTGTGACTACTACCATAGTCATGCCTTCATCGGCAAGCTGCTTCATAACATCAAGTACCTCGCCGACCATTTCGGGATCAAGTGCACTGGTCGGCTCGTCAAACAGCATGACATCGGGCTGCATACAAAGGGCACGAACAATCGCAACACGCTGTTTCTGCCCGCCTGAAAGCTGAGAGGGATAGGCATTTGCCTTGTCAATAAGTCCGACCCGCTCTAAAAGCTGCATGGCTTTTTGCTCAGCCTCTGTTTGGGATTTCTTTAAAAGCTTCGTGGGGGCTATCGTCATGTTTCGAAGCACCGTCATATGCGGAAATAGATTAAACTGCTGAAAAACCATGCCCATTTTTTGGCGGTGAAGGTCAATATTTGCCTTGCGAGCGGTAATATCAGTCCCCTCAAAATAAATCCGGCCGTTTGTGGGGTCCTCTAACAGATTAAGGGTACGCAAAAAAGTGGATTTTCCCGAACCCGAAGGCCCGATTACAACTACCACCTCGCCCTTTTTGATCTCAACATCAATTCCTTTTAAAACTTCCAGCTTACCAAAGGATTTTTGAAGTCCTTCTACTTTAATAAGGGTTTCATTAGTGATCACTGTTGCGCAGCCTCCTTTCGAGCTTACCTACAAGCCAAGTAAACAGCATAACGATCAAAAGATAAATAAGCGCAACGGCAATAAGCGGCATAAAAGCAGAAAAGGTGCGCCCGCGAATAAGGTCTCCTGCTTTGGTAAGGTCGGCAATACCAACATATCCGGCAACAGAGGTTTCTTTTAAAAGAACGATAAATTCATTACAAAGCGTTGGAAGCACAACCTTGAACATTTGCGGAATTACTATGTATATCATGGTTTGAAAATAGTTAAAACCAAGGCTTCTGCCTGCCTCAAACTGCCCATTATCTACCGACATAATACCGCCGCGGAATATCTCGGCAACATATGCCCCCGAGTTAATTCCAAACGCAATGATGGCAACCATAATTCCGTTTGTCGAAAAGGCAAAAATGATAAAATACATGATCATGAGCTGCACAACCACCGGAGTGCCGCGAATTACTGCAAGATATACCTTACAGATACCCTCCAAAATTGTGAGAATTATATATCCAAATCCACCCTTTTTCTTCATCACGACCTTGTTTTTATCATAGGTCGAGCGGATAATTGCAATAACAACACCGATTGCAATGCCTAAAAGCACAGCAAAAAAGGTTATGATTAAAGTGTTCTTTAATCCGTCTACAAGCCATTTCCAGCGGTCGCCCTCAATAAAATTCAGCTTAAATTCTGCGGCAAAATCCAAAAACCACAGTTTTATATCGGCACCAAGGCTTAGAAACCATTCTTTCATTTTGCTCTCCTATACAACAATACAGCCTCATTCTGGCAGAAATGCCGCCGAAATGAGGCTGCGATTTTTTATTAACTTATTTAATGTATTTATCAATAATTTCCTGAACTTTTCCCTCGTCCTTGAGCTCTTTCAGGGCTTTATTAATTTTTTCGAGCAGCTCATCATTTTCTTTTGCAACACAGATAGCATAGTCCTCGTTGGCATATTCGCCATCAAGAATTTTTAGGCCCTCGTTGGATTTTACAAAGGCTTTTGCAGGCTCATTGTCGATGATAACGGCAGTAACCTTATTGGTGAGCAAAGCCTGAACAGCATCGGCACCGACCTTATAGCGGATAACATTCTCCTCACCAAAGCCCCATTTTGCGGGTTTGTCGGAAGAATAAATGTCGCCGGTGGTATCCTGCTGGACACCGATCTTGATACCCTCTTTTACGCCGACGGGATTATCCTTATCATCAAATCCAGTATAGAAATCCTCAAAAGAGGTATAGGTGCTGTCCTCTTTAACGATAACCGACTGAATACCGGTAGCATAGGTGTCGGAGAAATCAACACTCTCCAAACGCTCATCCGTAACCGTCATGCCTGCCATGCCCATGTCATATTTTCCGGACTGAACACCGCCGATGATAGAGCCGAACTCAACATCCTGAATTTCAAGCTCCATGCCGAGTTTTTCGGCAATAAGCTCTGCAATCTCAATGTCAATTCCGGCAAATCCGTCATTATCGTCCTTATATTCATAAGGAGGAAACGCAGCATTGGTTGCCATTACGAGCTTATTGTCATCCTTTTTACCGCAGCCTGCAAAACAGCCAAGGCAAAGAACCAAAGCTGTAACGATAACGGTGAGTTTCGCAATTATTTTTTTCATATCTGTTGCCTCTTTCTTGATAAATTATTTATTGATACCGTTATTATAGTGCACAATAATTAACTTGTCAATAGGTTTTTTGAATAAATATGCGATAAATTATAAATTATTTTATTGCTTGATATAATATATTTACCTATTGCAACAAATTTGTTGCAAATTGATACAAAAATAATTTTAAATAAATATTCATAATATTCAAATATTTATTCATTTATGCAAGCCAAATCGCATAACTGCACTCACTTAAAACAACAAAAGAATTTAAAAGTGTCGATTTTTGTGCGCGTCTTTTTTGCTATCACGCCGATAACCGAAAACAAGCACCCAGACGCACAATGCCAGAACCGCGGCAATGATAAGCGCCACTGCAAGCACTTGCCAGCTAAACGCGTCCCTTTTGGCAACATCGTCGGTAGGGAGTTGTTGGGGCTGCGAGGAAACCGTAGTTTGAAAATCGGGTTGGCTTTCAGTCGGCACATTTTCCGCCTGTTGCTCTATTTTGTATAGATTGGGGACCGTTTCGGGCACGGTGCGGTTTTTTGCCGCCTGTTCGTAACTATAAGCAAGGCTTAACAGCTGGGCATCGGTGTTTTCAAGCGAAACAAACTCAAGCCCTGTGCTCACGCCATCCTTATGCATACCCATCGGAACGCAAACAGCAGGCAGCCCCACCAGCGAAGGGAGATAACCGCCGCAATTTAAGTAGGTTTTGCCTTCAGCGTTATGGCTGCCGTAAGCATCGAAGTCGCTGGGCATGGGGGACGAAAGATATGCAGGGAAAACAAATGCCGACGCACCGTTTTGTGAAAGCAGCATTTTGAGCTCGGCTAAAAGGTTGGCTTTTGCCTGTGCGCTGCCCGCGGCTGATTCGCGGCAGATATTGTAATAGGTAAACAGCTTAGGAACAGAAACGGTGACAACATTGGCACCTTGCCCGCGCATTATATCAAGCGCGGCTTCAAAAAGCTCGGTGATATTGTCATCGCTTTGCCGCCATTCGTTGGGCGAATTATATGTATATCCCGAAAGCTCTTTTACCACCGCAATGGTCTTTCCTTTAAGAGCAGTTTCCGAGAGTGCACCGGTATAGGGCGCGTTGTCGGCATTATTTGTCATTACATCTAAAAGCAGTGCGCTATCCTTTACGCTGCGTGTCACAGGAGCAACTACATCGCGCGCCTTGACAACACTCACACAACCCGTGTAATCAACAAGAGCGTGGGTAGGGCGCAGGGCAACAACGCCGTTTAGAGCGGCAGGATAGCAGAGTGAAAAGTTTGTGTCGGTAGCAAGCGCGGCAGCGGCAAAGTTTGCTGAAACCGCAACCGCCGAGCCGCCCGAAGAACCACCTGCCGAAAATGCGGTGTTGTAGGCGTTGCGGGTCTCACCCAAAAGTGAGCTTACGGTGTAGCGAGTGGCAGTATCATCCGTGCTCAGATTGGTTTTTCCGAGAATGATAGCTCCCTGTTTTACCAACGCTGCAACTGCAGCAGCATCCTCTCCCGCTATCTTATCTGCAAGCGAGGTTTTTCCCAAAGTAGTAGGAAAACCGCTGACATCAATATTATCCTTAACCAAAATGGGAATACCATGTAAAACACCGCGGACTGTTCCCATGCTTCTCTCCAAATCCATCTGCCTTGCCTGTGCAAGCGCATTTTTGTTAAGCGAAATAACGCTGTTAAGCTTAACTCCGCCCTTATCATAGGTTTCAATGCGCTCAAGATAAACCTCGCAAAGCTTTTCGGAGGTTATTTTTCCGCTTTCCAGCATGGAAACAAGCTCGGAGATAGAAGCTTCAAAAATTTCGGCTTTGCCCGACTCATCGGTTGCCGTTTCAGCCTGTGCGATGGCGCTTGTGCTCGATGCAAAAACACTTATCGGCGCTGCGAAAGCAAATATTGCGAGCAGCAGACAAAAAAGCTTCTTTATGAGAATTTTCCCCATAATATCACTTCCCCAAAGTTCTTTCCTCTATTGTAGCTTGTTTTTCTAAGGAAATCAAGTAATCCTATTTGTAAACTTTCTTTATAATTCGAAAAAACCTTTTTTTATTAGACAATTTGTGATAAAATAAAAATTGAGGTGAAGGGCGTGAAAAAGCATGTTTCAGTGCGGATAAAAAAAAGAAGGCGCTTTTTAAAGGCTGTTTGTGTTGCTGTGGCATCGGTCATTTTGATTACTGCTGTTTTGGAAGCAGGCGTATTTCTTTCTCATCTTTCCGCTCCGTGGACCCCTGATTATGAAAAAGAAGAAATATCCTCCATTCTTGCAAAAGAAGAACTTTCCGAAGAGGATTACCGAAAACTCTATATGCAAACAGGGCTTTCTGCTCTTTCAGTCGATGCCCTGCGAAAAAAAGGCGAGCAACAGACCATTTTGAAAATTCAGCAGGATTTTTTCAGCGGATCCAAGCTTAAAACCGAGCAATTTGCTCCTTTTACCTGCTATCATTATCTTGACCAAGCTATTACCACTGCGCCGCTTGAGGCAGGTGACATTATTGTTACTCCCACAACGCATTTTTCCTTTTTTACTCTGGGACATGCCGCACTGGTTACCGGTTCAAATACGCAAGAAATTATAAACGCCACCGGTTACAGCAGCAAGAGCGGCATTGAAAGCTTGTCTGAGGTTACCTGCCGTCCTGCATTTGTTATTTTGCGCCCACGTGCCGGCAAGACGGCGGCAGAAAAAGCAGTAAACTATGCTTTGGAAAATCTTTCCGACCTTCCTTATTCGATTTCTTTGGGACTCATCGGTAAAAAATATTCTGATAAAGCCGACCGAACCAACTGCGGACATATTATTTGGTACGCATATAAGCAAGCGGGTATTGATCTGGATAGCACCGGCGGACTGTTTGTTCTTCCTCGCGATATTGCCCTTTCGCCTGAGCTTGAACTGGTTCAGGTGTACGGAATGGACCCGCAAAACATTTATAAATAAAAATTGCAGCCTCCGAAATGGAAGACACTTCGTAAAGAAGTTGTCTTCCATCGTTTTTATAAAGAAAAAACACTTTCATCAATTGAAAGTGTCATAGTGGGTTCATACTTTTAAATAGCACCTATCTCAAAACAGAAATAATATGAGTGATATTGTGAGACAGGTCTCACAGTTTTATTATGCCTTTCGGCATAGTGGTATTTTTGCTCACGCAAAAGTGATATTATATTCGCCCCTTAAACTGTCCGCAGGA
>JAZQMT010000019.1:0-8457 GCA_045543635.1 Oscillospiraceae bacterium
GCTATGACTACAATTTGTTCCGCCTTTCGGTCTTCCCATTATTTTCAACTCCTTTTCTTTATTTTAACATAAAAAATGATGGCAGACACTTTTTTGTGTCTACCATCATTATACCACTTCACGCAGACAATGTCTGCGGCTTGCTTTTTTTATTCTGCCTTTAGCCCTGTAAGCTTTTCAAAAATCGGCAGTTCATAACAAGGAAAGTAAATTCCCCAAATTTCTCCATTATGTTCGAGTTCTAAAATATGGTATGGTTTAAACGATACATTCGCATCGTCATCAAGATTAATTTTATAAGCTTTATACTCTCCTTTATTATGAGGCGTATCTTTATACCACATAGGAACTATGATGGTCTTTTTAACAGTACGGATAGCACGCAACTCTGAAAGCGAAAATGCATATTTTCCTTCCCTATCAGCTATAAAAAGAATGTTATCCTCAACAAACACTCTGTTTACAAGGTTATCATAGGGGGTTATACTGAAATCAGTTTCTTTAACAACCGGCTCGCCGTTTTTTAATTTATAGGAAAAAGACAAAATATCAACCTCGGGAGCATTAGCAGGAACACCAAGCTCGGCATAGATATTTTTTGCAATGGTATCCAGTTGGGAGGAGACATGTTCACTTTCATTGCTTTCAAGGACATCATTTACTTTTCTTTTTGCAAAAATACTCATTACTGCAAATACCGCTATAAATGCAAGAGACAACCAGAGCAACCAAGGCAGCTTTGCATACACATCAAGAAATCCTATATCATCTTCTTCGCTTGCAAAGCTGATCATACCCAGTATTCCGGAGCTCCCAAGCATAACACAAACGATCATTAGAATTGTATACCACATGGGCGTTGTTGCTTTATTAAGCAGCTCAACCGAATTCATTGAAGCCTGTTCCAGCGCCTGCAATTGTGCCTGCGAAGTTTTTGCCACTAAAAACTCTTCTCCGTTAAATTGTTCATTATTTTTATCCTGGGTAATGTTAATTCCTAAAAACGGTTTCATAAAATGCGCTCCTATTTTAAAGCTTCTTGGATTTTTCAAAGGCGGCAGAGACCGCATTCATCACAGCGGCACGCACTCCCCCTTCTTCCATAGCGCGCACTCCCTCAATAGTGGTGCCACCGGGGCTGCAAACATCATCTTTGAGCTGTTCGGGGTGTGTGCCCGATCTTATGGCTAGTGTTGCAGCTCCGAGAACTGTTTGCTCGGCGTAAGCTAATGCTTTATCGCGGGGCAAGCCGCACTGTACTCCGCCATCTGCCATCGCCTGCATAAAGAGATAAACAAAGGCAGGGCCGCAACCCGAGACTGCACTTGCAGCGTCAATAAGCTTTTCATCAATTTTATCAAGTTTGCCTGCGCAGGAGAGCATACAGCAAAATTCATTGAGCTCCTCCTCTGAAACAAGCTGATTTGCTGTGTAAAGAATCATTCCCTCACCCACTGCCGCAGGGGTATTGGGCATGATACGGATAACAGGCAGGTTGCCGAACATGCTTTCTATTCTCTCAATGCAAATGCCCGCCGCCATAGAAACAAGAATGACCTTATCTTTGCGCTCACAAAGAGCATCCTTTAACTCGTTTGCAACTTTTTCCATAACCTGCGGTTTTACACCGAGAAACACATATTTACAGCCTTTTGAAACTTCCAAAGAGGATGCGTATTCGCAGCTGCTCTCGTTTGCCAGTGCCTGTGCCTTTTCAATTTGGGCATCCGATAATACAACATTTTCGCCGCCAACCTTTTTTATAACGGCAGAAGCGAGTGCTCCGCCCATTTTGCCCGTTCCGACAAAGCCTACAAGTTTCATATTCTACACTTCCTTATCTGATATGACCGTTTCCTTCAATAACATATTTATAGGTAGTAAGTTCTTCTATGCCCATAGGACCTCTTGCATGAAGCTTTTGAGTGGAAATTCCCATTTCACAGCCCAGACCAAATTCGCCGCCATCAGTAAAGCGTGTAGAAGCATTGATATAAACAGCTGAACTATCCACCTGCTGTGAAAACAGCTTTTGTGCCTCTTTATCCGTTGAAATGATAGCTTCACTATGTCCTGTTGAATGTAGTGCAATATGCTCTATTGCCTCCTGCACATTCTTCACAACTTTAACTGCAAGAATATAATCTAAAAACTCGGTGTCAAAATCATCCTCCCCAGCGGGTATTCCCTCAATTATTTGAGCTGCTTTTTCGCACAAGCGAAGCTCAACAGGAATTTTACCTTCGGCAATTCTATCCTTAACAAGCCGCTTTTGGAGAAGGGGGAGAAACTCTTTTGCAACATCAGCATGAACCAGACAAACCTCCGCAGCGTTACAAACAGAAGGACGGGAGGTTTTGGCATTATCAATAATTTGAACCGCCATTTCGATATTGGGGGTATTATCAACATAAATATGGCAAATTCCCGTTCCTGTTTGAATACAAGGCACGGTGGCATTTTTAACACAGGCATCAATAAGCCCTTTTCCGCCGCGGGGAATAAGAATATCCACATATCCGTTTGCTGTCATAAGCTCATTTGCACTGTCACGCGAGGTGTCCTGAATAAGATTTACAAGGTTTTGAGGAAGCCCCTCTTTTTTAAGAGCGCCGCGTAGTGCCGAAACAATGGCATTTGCAGAACGGAATGCCTCTTTTCCGCCGCGCAAAACACTTACATTTCCGCTTTTTAAGCAAATAGCAGGGACATCAGAAGTAACATTGGGGCGGGTTTCGTAGATAATAGCCACAACACCCACAGGCGCAGAAACCCTCTTTATAACAAGCCCATCCTCGCGGGTGGTTTGTTTTAAAACCTTTCCGACAGGGTCCGGCAACAGCGCAACCTTACGCATAGAGGCTGCCATATCGGTGATGCGCTGCTCTGTAAGGCGCAAACGGTCAAGCATGACCTCTGAAATCTTGCCCTTGGCATTTTCAAGATCTATTTCATTTTCTTTTAATATTTCGGCTGCATTTTCCTCAAGTGCATCTGCCATGGCAAGAACTGCGTTTGTTTTATCACTTTCGGTAAGGCTGCTGAGGATTTTTTTTGCAGCTTTTGCATTTTCTAAAATTTCTTTTGTTGTAAGCATAAATTCACTTCTTTCCCACAAAGAGAGTGCCGACAGGCTCTCCTTTTATAATTTCATAAAGACACATCGGATTTTCACCGTTTGCGATGACCATATCAATGCCTGCCTGCGTTGCAATTTGAGCAGCATGCAGCTTGGTTTTCATTCCGCCGGTTCCCAACTCACTGCCTTTTCCCTCGCCAAGAGCCATGATCTCATCGGTAAGCTCCTCAACGCGAGACAACAGGGTTGCATTTTCATCTTTCCGAGGATCAGCCGTGTAAAGCCCATCAATATCCGAAAGGAGCACAAGCATATCTGCCTTTGCACTGACCGAAACGATAGCTCCGAGAGTATCATTATCTCCGATGACAATTTCATCGGTTGCAACAGTATCATTCTCGTTTATAATAGGCAACGCATCCAGCTCTAAAAGGCGCGCCAATGTATTTTCGAAATTGGCGTGACGATGCTCATTTTTAAGATCATCGCCCGTAACCAAAACCTGCGCAGTGGTATGATTATACTTTGAAAAAAGCCTATCGTATGTATACATGAGCTCGCACTGTCCAATAGCGGCGCAAGCCTGCTTTGTCGGAATATCGGAGGGGCGTTTTTTGATATTGATCTTGCCCATTCCCATTCCGATTGCACCTGAAGAAACTAAAATAACCTCGTGCCCGATATTCTTAAGGTCACTAATCACCTTGCACAGTTCCTCAACCAAAAAAATATTCATTCTACCCGTTTTATGAGCGAGGGTTGATGTTCCGACTTTAATTACGATACGCATACTTTTCACCGTTTTTCTTAATTTTTCTATATTATACTAAATTCAACCGAAATTTGCAATATTGTCAATGCATTTTCCCTAAATAGAAATTAGAATTTTTAAAAACTTTTAAGCTTTTAGGTTGAATTAAAGTTTGCCATTTATCATAGAAACATAAAAGCGAAAGGGAGGAAACTGTGATGCAGGATATTTTTATTTTTCAACGCTTTGAAAAGAAATACCGCATAAACGAGCAAATGCAGCAAAAGCTGCTTTCACTCATTGCTGACAGGCTTTGTGCCGATACCCACGGCAAAAGCACCGTTTGCAGCATTTATTTAGACACACCCGACCATCTGCTTATCCGCAACTCTATAGACGCCAAAGCCTACAAGGAAAAGCTGCGACTGCGCAGCTACGGAACCCCCGCCATAGATACCCGCGTTTTTTTCGAAATAAAAAAGAAGCTTAACGGCATTGTCTACAAAAGGCGGATTTCGCTGCCGCTTTGTGACGCAGAGCTTTATATCCAAAGCGGGAAAAAGCCGTTTGACTCCCAAATCATGCGTGAAATACACTATGCTATGGAGCTTTACAAATTCCCAAAACCTTCAATGATGATAGCATACGAGCGGGAGGCTTATTTTGGTAAGGCGGAAAGAGACCTGCGCATTACCTTTGACAGCGCCATTCGCTACCGCGACACCGACCTGCTGCTTGAAAAAGGTACAGCAGGCACGCAGATACTCCCCGCAGGCGAAATGATAATGGAAATTAAGACCGGCGGCGCGATGCCGCTCTGGCTCTCTCATGCGCTTAATGCGCTTTGCATTTATCCTTCGTCTTTTTCTAAATATGGCACAGCATATAGACAAACATTATCTGCAAATAAAGGAGAACTTAAAAATGTCTGTAATTTTTAATTCTATATTAAACGGAACTGTTACTATCGAAACCTATCTTATCTGTCTTTTGGGCAGCCTTATTTGCGGCGTCATTACCGCATGCGCCTCAGCATATCGCTCAAGCGTTTCAAAAAGCTTTCTTGTTTCTCTCATACTGCTCCCTGCCATTGTTGAAACAGTTATCACAATGGTAAACGGCAATGTCGGAACCGGTGTTGCCGTTATGGGAGCCTTCTCCCTTGTTCGTTTCCGCTCGGTTGCGGGCAGAGCGCGGGACATCGCTTCTATTTTCCTTGCCATGACAGCAGGCCTTGCCTGCGCGGCAGGATACATCGGTATTGCCGTTTTGTTCACGATTTTCGTTTGCGGCGTTATCATAATTACCTCGCATATTCCCATGGGTGACGAAAAAACCATGGATCTGCGCATCACTGTGCCTGAAACCCTTAATTTTTCGGGAGAATTTGAGGATATTTTTAAAGAGTATACTAAAAGACACCGTTTGATTAAAACAAAGACCACCAACATGGGCAGTCTTTACAAATTAAGCTACAAGATAGAGCTTAAAGACAAGGCGCAGATGCAGGCTTTTATTGACTCGCTTCGCTGCCGCAACGGAAATTTGGAAATCTCAATTTCCGAGTCTACGGAAGGAAGTGATGTTCTGTGAGAAAATGCAGTGCACTCCTTCTCTGCTTGTTGTTTTCTCTTGCTCTGCTTTTCACCTCATGCAGAAAAGAAAAAAATACCGGCTCGCAGATAAACAGCATTGTCAGCATTAAAACCGCTGACACCTCAAGCATGGATTTTTCCTTTTCCGACCGCGACTTATCGGCAGAATATGACACAAATGTTACCAGTGTGACACTTGACAAAACAGAAGCCGAGCAAAAAATCACCAAAGAGGGCACCTATGTTTTTTCGGGAACACTCACCGACCGGATGATAGTAGTCGAAGCAGGCGCGCAGGACAAGGTTCAAATTGTTTTGGACGGAGCTGTAATTAACAACAAAAACGGCCCTGCTATTTATGTAAAATCTGCTGACAAGGTTTTTATAACGCTCAAAGACGGCACTGAAAACACGGTTTCGGACGGTAGCTCATACAATATTACCGATGATGACAGCACCCTTGACGCTGCCATTTTCAGCCGTGCCGACCTGTGCCTAAACGGCGGCGGCAGCCTTACTTTAAGCGGTAATTACAAACACGGCATCGTTTCCAAAGATGACCTTACGATTGCTGAGTGCACCCTTAATATTACAGCGCAAAATGTCGGTTTAAACGGCAAGGATTGCGTTAAGATAGCAAGCGGTAATATTACAGTAAAAGCGGGCAGTGACGGCATACGCTCCGACAACACCGAGGACACCAGCCGCGGTTATGTTTATTTAGAGGGCGGCACCCTTACCATCACAGCGGGCAATGATGGGATTCAGGCAGAAACTGCGCTCAAAGCCGAAAATGTTACGCTTAACATCAAGGCAGGCGGCGGAAGCGGTTACACTCTTTCCTCCTCTTCCGAATCCTATAAGGGCTTAAAAGCAGGCTCGGATATTTTCGTTTCGGGCGGTAGCTTTACCATTGATTCAATGGACGATTGTATTCATTCCAACAATACCATAAGCATAACAGGCGGCACTTTTGACCTCTCCGGCGGCGATGACGGCATACACGCTGACACCGACCTATCCGTTTCAGGCGGTGACATTTTCATTTCAAAAAGCTACGAAGGGTTGGAAGCCAGCCTAATTATTATCTCGGGCGGAAATATAGACCTTATCGCTTCGGATGACGGTTTAAATGCCGCAGGCGGCAACGACTCCTCTGCTATGGGCGGCAGATTTGGACAAGGAGGTTTCTCCTCCTCGACAGGCGAAATTATCATCTCGGGCGGCTACACTCTTGTAAACGCTTTAGGAGACGGCATTGACTCCAACGGAACCATTTCCATTAGCGGCGGTATCACGCTGGTAAGCGGCCCTACCAACAACGCAAACGGCTCCTTTGACTATGACGGCAGCGCCTCGGTTACGGGCGGAGTGCTGATAGCGCTGGGCAGCTCGGGAATGGCGCAAAGCTTTTCCTCGGCTCAAAATCAGGGAGCGATATTCGCTTCCTTTACCTCGCAGAGCGAAAACACCTCATTTGCGCTGTGCGATGAAAGCGGCAAAGCCATCGTTTCCTTCACGCCCAAAAAAGCATATCAGTCAGCAGTTATAACGGCGCCGGGTGTGCAGAGCGGAAAAAGCTACACCATAGTTGCAGGCGCGAGCATTTCGGGAGCAGACAAAAACGGATACGCCGAGAATGCCGTTGTCAGCGGCGGCACAACCCTATTGAGCATTGAAATGACCGGCGAGCTTTACGGCTCGGGCGGCATGCACGGCGGTGGCATGCACGGCGGCGGAATGCATGGCGGCGGTAATTTCGGTGGCGGTATGGGCAGGCCTATGTGGTAAAATAAATATTCACCCGCATAGCGGGTGGATATTTATTTTAAAGCTTTACGATGCGGGGAGGATGTTTTAAGGCGGGGATTATTTTTTCTGTGAGCTCGCTTGTTTTCATGCGCAGGCTGGAAGTATTTATGCAGGGATGGCAGCCAAAATTTTCCCGCTCCAAAACCTCCTCATCAATAAGAAGCTGAACCGCGTTTTCTCTATCATTCATAAGCCCTAAAATACTAACCGAGCCGGGAGTAATATCCAGATATTTTTCCATATGCTCGGGGCTTGCAAACGAAAGGCGTGCAGAGCCTATCTGCGCCGAGAGATCCTTTGTTTTGAAAACTTTATCACCGGGCATACACAATAAATAAAAATCAGTTTGCTGGCGGTTACACAAAAACAAATTTTTACAAATACGGATATTGAGTGCACGATCGACTGCCTCACAAGCCTCCATTGTATTGGCGGGCTCATGGTCGATGCAGCAATACTCTGCCCCAATAGCATCCAAAAAATCATAGGTTCTGATTTCTTTCAAAAGTCTTCCCTCTATATTCTGCGGTCTCCCCTTGGTTAGCATTATATCAGCTCTTTTCCTTATTTTTTACCATATTATCACATTTTCTGCTCTGTTGCAACAAAAAGGCGGCAAATGTTTATTGCAGTGTGCGGCTGGGGTGGCAGGTCAAATAAAGAATCTGCTGTTCTTTTGAAACATTTTTCAAGAGCGCAAGCGCACTTTGCAGGTTTTGCTCGTCGAGTGAAGAAAAAGGGTCATCAAGAATAAGAAACGGCTTTTCTTTTTCAAACATTGCATCAATCAGTGACAAGCGCAAACATACATCCATAACACTGCGCTGTCCGCTTGAAAAAAAGCTTGTATCTCTGCCAATCCCCTCCCGCTCTACCGAAAGGGTTAGCTCGGGATTTATTAAGACATCATCTGAAACGCCGCCCAAAAAAAGAGAACTGTAACGCTCAAAGCTTTTTCCGACACTGCCGGCATATTTTTTAGAAAGCTCATTTTTTGCCGAAAGCAGATACTGCGCCGCCAATTTAATGGACGCAAGCTTTTGGCGATTTTGTGTTTCCTTCTCACTTTCGCTTTCAATAAGCTCCTCAAGCTCGCAGCTTTCCTCATTGCTATAGGAAAGACGCTGTGCCTGCAAGCGAAGTGCAGCTAGTTTATCGGAAATCTCGGCAAGCTTTTGTTCCAAGCTTTTTGCTTTCATGGCAAGGTCGTTTACCGAAAG
>JAZQMT010000020.1:0-3648 GCA_045543635.1 Oscillospiraceae bacterium
GACAAGCGCAAACATACATCCATAACACTGCGCTGTCCGCTTGAAAAAAAGCTTGTATCTCTGCCAATCCCCTCCCGCTCAACCGAAAGGGTGAGCTCGGGATTTATTAAGACATCATCTGAAACGCCGCCCAAAAAAAGAGAACTGTAACGCTCAAAGCTTTTTCCGACACTGCCGGCATATTTTTTAGAAAGCTCATTTTTTGCCGAGAGCAGAAACTGCACTGCCATACGAATGGCTGCAAGCTTTTGGCGATTTTGTGCTTCTTTCTCGCTTTCGCTCTCAATAAGCTCCTCAAGCTCGCAGCTCTCCTCATTGCTATAGGAAAGACGCTGTGCCTGCAAGCGAAGTGCAGCTAGTTTATCGGAAATCTCAGCAAGCTTTTGTTCCAAGCTTTTTGCTTTCATGGCAAGGTCGTTTACCGAAAGCTCATCCGACTTTTCAGGTAGGGTTGCTATTTCATCATGTTCAAAGCTTTGCTGTGCTTCGCGCTGTGAAAAAGAAAGCTCCTCTTTTAACTGCTGATAATCAGCCGCATCCTTTTTCAGTTCATCAAGCAAAGGCTGAAACTCCTGCGGCTCTTTAGGGCAAACCCCAAGCTCCTGAAACCGATTTACAATATCCTCATAAAGCCTTTTAACTTCAGCCGCAAGGTGCTTGCTTTTATCTTTTGTGGGCAGCACCTCGTTAAGATAGCGGTCACGCCTGCGTTTTAAAACTTCAAAAGCTACCGCTGCTTCCTGCTCATTTTTCTGACCGCCGAATTGATCCATAAATGACCAATAGAGCGAAAGGGTTTCTGCAAGCTGTGTCTTTAGCTCCCTAATATCTTGTGTTTTCTGCTCCATTTCAACAAAAAGGGAATGCGCCATTTTCAGCTTATCCACAGCAGCATTGATGTCGGCTTGCGGTGAAAATCCATATCGGACAAGAAACTCCTGCATTTTTTGTTTTTTCTCTATAAGCTCTGCTGCATTAGCCCCGCCTGTTGCCATCATTTTACGAACCGACGAGAGCAGCGCGCACGCTATCAAAGCAACGGCACCCACCGCGGCAACAATAATTCCTACTATCAAGTTAACAAAGCAAAGCCCTAATCCCGCAACAAGCAGCAAAGCCGAAAGAGCAAGCCAAAGCTTGCCGCCTTTTTTTGTTTTGGAAAAGGCAGGAACAACAGGAGCGCTTGAAGCATATGAGCCTATCAGACGCATTTCATTGAGAACAGCTTCATCCGGAATATCAGTGAGGTTCAGAATGCCTAAATTTGAAAGCTGCTTATTCAGCTCCTCAAGTGTTTTTTCATTTTGTTCTATTTTACTGTGAAAAAGCTCCATCGTGCGAAGCTGCTCACCAATAGAGCTGATCTCTTCATCCGCGGGCAGCTCTTTTTCAAAAAGACTGCTTAGCTCACGATACTCCGGCGAATTTTCCTTTTTCTCCTCCACCGAAAGATATATCATCTGCTCTCGATACTGCGAAACAGCCTTATTGAGCTCTGCAATTTTTTCATTATCAGGGCAGGAGCCTGAATATTTCTGCTCTATCTGGGCGATGGAATTTTTAAGCTGCTCACAGTTTTGCAAAAGTCGGTTATAGTTTCGGCGTTTTAACTCTGCTGCCTCGGCGCCCTGTGCTACCACAAGCTTTTGCGAAAGCGCACTTTTTTCTTTTTCCAGCGTTTTGCGTTCACTCTCAAGCTGTGCGATACATGCTGAAAGCCGCTGATACTCAAGAATATCGGTTTTACAGCGTTCCAACTCACTGCGTGCTGCCTGTATTTTACGCGCCGAGGTTTGAAGCGCGCCACTTTTTCCATCAAGCTCCTTTATAGCCAAAGTCAAGCGTTTACTTGCAGCTTCAAAATCATCCATATCATCCGCACGATCTATCCTATTGCTTATTTTAGAACGGATACTGGAAGGAAGGCTTGAAAGCTGCGGTGTACCGTTTGAAAAGGTGCTTCTTAAAAATCCCTCCTCGTCCACACCGAACAGTTCTCTGCCAATATCCTCGCCAAAATCGCCGCTTGCCGCCCCCGTTTTTGCGTCAATTAACTGAAAGCTATCGTTGGTGGCGGTTGTGCGGTCAAACGAGCGAACGATACGGTAAGTTTTTCCGCCCGCCTCAAATGTAAGCCTGCCGCCGAAATTACTGTTATTCCACGGATAGTATTTTACGCGTTCATTATTTTCGGCAGTTTGCCCGCGTCTTGCAGTTGGCAGTCCATAAAACATAGCTTTTATAAAGGCGGCAAGGGTGGTTTTTCCGAATCCGTTTTCCTCCAGAATAACTGTAATACCCTCAGAAAAATCAATATGACGGTCGCAAAGGGTTCCAAAAGCAGAGATGGTGCAATCTAAAAGCCTCATAACTCCATCTCCTCCCCTCTTAACGCGCGGATACCATACAAAATAACCTGTTGTTTTTCCTCCTCAGAAAGCTCTGAAGACAACACCGAGCGGACAAATTCTCCTTTGAGTGAAATGTCATTCTTATAATCATCGGCGCTTATCTGCATGGTGCTGTTATCGCGAATGCGTGCAAAGAAAAAACGGTTTTGCAGATAAGTTAGCAGCTGATTTAAATCTTTATTGGTGTCCAGCGTGTAATTACCTGTAAAAATAATTTTCACCATATCACATTCCTGCGCGCCGTTTTTCTCAAGCGCTCTCTCAACTGCGGCACGAATATCGGCATATCCGACAAGCCCTGTAATATTAACCTCTATCTCAAACATCGTGCGTATAGAAAGACCTGTTATAAACTCAAAGCTGTTTTTATCGGTATCCAAAAGGCAAAAGCCTTTTTTACCGCTCTCATCAAAACCGCGGCTCTCAAGACAGCCGCAATATGCATATTTTCCGCGGGCGTCAAGCTCGCCCGAGCTGTGCTCATGAATATGACCGAGAGCAAGATAATCTATATTTTTTCCTCTCAAAGCGGAAAGGCGAATATCACTCGAAATATCGCCGTGCATAACGGCGATATTATAACGCTGCGGCAAAAGAGATAGGCTGCTTGAAATAATATTGGTGTTATAATCAGTAAGGCAAATGCCGGCAATGGTTACATTATCATACTCATAATAGGTCCAGCTGTCAGAAAAAAATTTGAGGTTTTCAGGAAGAGTTTCGAGGGTTTCAAAGGGGTTATTGCTATCGTGATTTCCGGGGAGAAGCAAAAAGTCAACATCCGGAGCGGCACACATAATATCAGCGACGGTTTGAACGGTATTCTGTGTTACCTTTTGATGGTCAAACAGGTCACCCGCAATGATAACAACGCGCACAGCGTTTTGCTGTGCATAAGTGACTACCTTTTCAAACGCTGTTACTAATTCTTTGCGCCTTTTTTGTGCCTTTGAACGCTCCAAGTTGGTTTCCATGCGCGAATCTAAATGCAGGTCGGCAATATGGATCACTTTCATTCTCTCACATCTTTCTGTTTCGATATTTTTATTATACCTCACTTGACTTTGGTTTTCAAGAAAAAATCCGCAGCTTCAAGAGAAGCTGCAGATAAAGCTTATTCAAGCTCAAAGGCGCCTGTGTAAAGCTGATAATAGGTGCCTTTTTTAGCAATTAATTCATCGTGGGTGCCGCGCTCAATAATGCGACCCTTATCCAGCACCATAATAACATCGGAATT
>JAZQMT010000021.1:0-6953 GCA_045543635.1 Oscillospiraceae bacterium
GCTCTGGATGAACTTTCAAGAAACGCAGAAATGCAGCGAAGCATGGGGGAATACAACCAAAAAGCCGCAGCAGCTTTTGATGTTGCACATATAAAAAAGGAAATGCTTAAAATTTACCAAGAGGTTCTGAATTAACCACACGAAAGGGGGACGAAAATGAACAAAATCATCTTTTTTACATCGCATTTCCCCTATCGCACAGTAGGCGAAAACTTTTTCGAAAGTGAGCTTTGGGAAATTGCCCCTCACTATGACGAGATTTATATCATTGCCTGTGAATCAAGGCAAAAATCTCCCGAGATAAAGAAAAAACTGCCATCAAATGTTACACCTGTCTGTATAAAAAGAAGCTCATTTTTTAACGAACTTATTTGGGGCATTTTTCTATGCCCTTTTTGCCTGTTTTTTTGGCGAGAGCTTGCTAACATAAGAAAGGGAAACCACCCCTTTTTCCCTTCCCTTAAATCAACCTTTTATGCCTGCTTTTCTTTTCTTGCCATACACAAAGGTCTTTCCAAAGCCGCAAAACAAATAACCATTTCAAGGGACGACCATGTTATTTTAATGGGTTATTGGCTACATTTTCTTTCAAAAGCAGCTTTGGAATTTAAAAAGCTTATCCCATGCAGTGACATCAAGGTAGTAGCGCGCGCACACGGCTCTGCCGATATACAAAATTTTGCAAAACCGCAGCGATACTATCCCTTTCAGGCAGACCTACTCGACCGACTGGACGCTGTTTTTGCCGTTTCCAAAAGCGGTTGCGAATATTTGCGTGCGCGCTCTGCGCGCCCCGAGACAGTGCATTGCATTTACATCGGTTCTGCCGGCCCTGAGGCTTTTACACCCCGCTCCCGCACCCCCTTTACTGTTATGAGCTGTTCTAACATCATTCCTCTCAAGCGGGTAGGGCTTGTTGCCGAGGCTGTGCGTATCCTTTCACGCACCATTCCCGATATTCAATGGATTCATTTCGGCGATGGCTCGGAGCGTCAAGCTTTGGAGACTGCATGTGCTGACATCGCTTCCCATGTTGATTTTCGCGGATACACCGAGCACGATGCAGTTCTTTGCTACCTTGCATCGGGCAAGGCCTCGGTATTTGTCAGCGCAAGCGCAACAGAAGGTTTACCCATTTCGGTTATCGAGGCAATTGCTCATTCCCTCCCCGCTATTGCAACCGATGTCGGCTCAACCGGTGAGGCGGTTGTAAACGAGACAAGCGGTGTGCTTTTGCCTTCTGACATCACCGCCAAAGAGCTTGCAAAACAAATTTCTGCATTTTACTATATGAATGACAGCGAATATAACGCTATGTCCAAAAAGGCTTTTATGCTTTGGCAGCAAAAATTTGACTGCCGTAAAAACGCCAATTGTCTGCTTACTGCATTAGAACAAAATTAATCTGGAGGCCCATCGTGAGAAAAACAGCCCTATGGATGACCTATTTATACTTTTTTATCTGCCCGCTTGAGTTCATTTTTAACGCATGGTTTGGCTCCAGCGCAAAATACATCGGGCTCATAGCAGCCTCGTTTATTCTGATGTTCTTTATCGGTAGCCGAAAAACTCCCATGCGTATTGGTTTAATTCAAATATGTATTATTGTCTGGGCTGTTTTTGAAGCGACTAGCTATCTATGGACGATCCCCTCCACCCATGGGCTTGACCGCCTTTTAACCTATATCATGATGGCTGTATTTGTTTTTGCAATCTCATTATTTCCCTTTGAAAAAAAAGAGCTTGAAGGGGTGTTGTTATCCTGCACGCTGGGCTGTCTGGTCCTTGCCTGTTTGGTTTTTGCCATCGGGGAAATGGACAACGGTTATAACAGTGGCGGGCGTATTACCATTCGCATCCTGAATTCTTATCTGGACCCGAACGGGCTTGCTGCAAATTTATTGGCAGGCATTTTTTATTCTCTACACCAAATGCTGAAAAAGCCCAAAGGCTTTCCGCTTTCAAACATTCTTTTCGGCATCTGTTTTGTTGTTTTGACAACCGCAGCTTTCTACACCGGCTCACGCGGCGCGCTGGTTGCCTATGCGGGCGCGGCTCTTATCTATCTGCTCTCGCGCACCTCGGCAAAAAACCGTTGGCGAATTCTTGCCATCATCCCTCTTGCCCTAATATTGCTATATTTCGGGCTTAGCTTGGTGCTATCCGAAAGAACCTTTGACCGACTTTTTGATTTTGAAAGCTATACAAGCGGAAGCGGCAGAATTAACATCTGGCTCACAGCCCTGCGCGAAATTATCAAGCGTCCCTTTTTCGGATATGGAGTTGCCAGCTATTTCGGATATTTCAAGCAGGTATTAGGCACAGAGACAGCTATGCATAACACCTTCCTTTTGCTTGTTTTTGAAGTGGGCATTGTAGGGCTTTCCTTTTTTATGGTTCCGTTTTTTCAGGCACTGCGTTGCGCAAAACATCATAAAAACGCCATGATTATCGCAGTTATTTTCGCAAATCTTATTGCTGCGTTTTTCCTTGATGCGCTTAACTGGCGTTATTTATGGAATGCCATGATGTTCGGTATTATTTTCTACAACTGCTACCACCAAACCAAGCGCTCTGCTCCCCAAAAATAATTTTTGCGTATTTAGAAACGTTTCTTTTAAAAATCAAAATATCAAAGGAAAGATACGATAAATTTAATAAACAAGTATAAAGAACTAAACAATTTGCCGAAATTTGATTGACAAATGCTTTTGCGCATGTCATAATCGTTTGGTAGAAACCCCCGAAAGGATGAACACCATGAAATACGCACTCATTGGCTGCGGCCGTGTCTCCCCCAACCACATAAACGCCGCCGCTAAAAACGGGCTTGAGCTCGTTGCACTCTGCGATATTGACCCTTCTCATATGCAAGCTATTGCAAAGCGGTTTAATATTCCGGACACCGTCCGCCGTTTTACCAACCATAAAACGCTTCTTTCCGAAATGAAGCCTGATCTTATCGGCATTGCAACCGAGAGCGGAGCACATGCCGAAATTGCAAAGGACTGTATCCGCAGCGGCTGTAATCTCATTATTGAAAAGCCGATTGCCCTTTGTATGAAAGATGCTGCCGAAATCGTTGCTCTTTCCGAACAGTATCATGTTAAGGTGTCTGCCTGCCATCAAAATCGGTTTAATATCGCAATTCAGCAGGCGCGCAAGGCACTGGAGGAGGGCAGACTCGGCAAGCTTTCTCACGGTGCCATCACCGTTCGCTGGAGTCGCGGTAAGGATTATTACGATCAGGCAGACTGGCGCGGAACCTGGGCATGTGACGGTGGAACGCTTATGAACCAATGCATCCACGGCTTTGACCTGTTGCGCTGGATGATGGGTGATGAAATTGAGGAGGTCTACGGCGTGACCCGCCGTGCTTTCCACCCCTATATTGAAGCTGAAGACCTCGGTATGGCGGTGATTAAATTTAAAAATGGCACCATTGCCACCGCCGAAGGCACCACCAATATATATACAAATGACCTGGACAAGGAAACCCTCTGTCTTTACGGCGATAAAGGCGTTGTTGAAATCGGCGGTATAGCCGCTAACCGTATTGATGTCTGGTCATTTTCGGATGAAAACGAACAGGACCATCAGCACCGCGGATTTGCCGAGCAAGCCAGCAATGTTTACGGCAATGGGCACACCAGCCTCTACGCCGATGTTATCGACGCTATAAACAATAACCGTACCCCCTATGTTGATGCCAAAGCAGGCATGCGTGCCTTAGAGCTTATCCTTGCCATTTACAAAAGCATGAAAGAGAATAAGCCGGTTTCCCTCCCGCTCACTGATTTTTCCACCTTAGAAATGGTAAATACTTTTGATAAATAAAACGCCAAAACTAACAATTTGTCTATCTGTCAAATTGGGAGTTTTTATTTAAAGGATGCACAAATTCGATTACCTTTGATTTTTATACCTATGTGTTCGAACCCCTACATATTTTAATGAAATATTTTTCTCACGAAAATTGTAAAATAATTCACTATCATGAATTGTGAGATTTTCCGCTAATGCAGGAAAGCAAAATGAAATTCGTTCTTTCATATCGAAGATATTTCACTCGTTCCGAAGGGAACGAATTTTATTAAAATTTCAAACTGAAATCATTATGCAAGATAGGGGCCATCCCATAAAAGCAATTTCTTACCCAGCCCCTTCTTCTTAGCATTTTCATACAACTCACATCCCCAAGCAACATCCCATACAGGCATACCGCTTGCTATAAAGCAAATTCTGTCATTTTCTGACTCACGCCCCTTAGTATCGCCGCAAATTACATCACCTAAGTTAACGCCTTCTGTGATTGGGGGTAATTTTCCGTCATACATAAGCCGGTAAATTTGAACGGCTATGCCGTTAATAAACCGCTCGTTTTCGGGAAGCAAAAGATGCTCGTCGTAATATACTTCGTGCATCTTTGTATTATCCCAAATAATTTTAGAGGTGGTAAAGTATTCTTCGTCAACGTTTCCTCTTCCCGAAAAGATAAGAAGCGACCCCTTCTTAAGCCAATCATTGTTAAGCTGTAGCGGTTTTGCAGATGAAGCAGCAACACTTACAATGTCTCCTGCCCTTACAGCTTCCTCAAGTGATACTGTGCCTCTTGCATTTATACCGTATTTTTCGCTCATCTCGTTTGCGAAAGCTTCTGCCTTTTCAATTATAAGGTCACAAACCACCAGTTCTTTAAGATTTTTCGCCTCGTTAATAATTCCCTCAAAGCAAGCCTTACTTACGGGGCCTGCACCTATACAAGAACAAACAGCTGCGTTCTTATTTGCAAGATGTCTGGTAGCTACTCCAGGCACACATCCGGTACGAACCGAACTAATCAAGTTTGCTGACATTAAAGCAAGCGGTTCGCAAGTGTCTGCATCATTAAGCATAACCATCAGTATTGAACGAGGTAATCCTCTCTGCGGGTTAATGATGTTTGAACCGTACCATTTTTCACCTACTACATTAAAACGACCTCCAACATATGCGGGCATAGCCATAAAACGCCTGTCAGGCGCATCAATCGGCATATTCGGAAATGGACTTTCTTTAGGGAATCTCATCATAATTCCGTGAGAATTATGCTTGTCACCGCCCATAACATAGTCGCCTACGCTTAAAAGACGGAAAACTTCCTCTTCAACATCGATACAACGACCATAATTAAGTACGCCCGCTTCAATCATTTCTTCTTCATTAAGATACAAAAATTCTGTTTTCTTCTTCATAACTTCCTCACCTTTGTATTTTTTAATACGCTTTTAATTAAAATGTATTATTTACATTTTTTATTATAACAAAACAGGTATTTAAAGTCAATATATGAAAAGCGTTTAAATATCTTAAGATTTCAGATTGGTTTTGTACTATTTATTACAAAACTATTGTTTTTTACAAAATTATAATGTATAATCATATAAACTTGAGAGGTGCTTTTATGAATATAGTTGAAACAATTAAATCAAACCTTGAGCAGATGACAAAATCGGAATACAGAGTTGCCACATATTTTTTAACTAATCCAAACGATTTTGCTTTTGAAACCCTTGATGCCATAGCAACAAAAATGGATACAAGTACTACTTCTGTTATTCGTTTTTGCCGCAAACTTGGTTTTTCAGGTTATAAAACTTTTCAAGACAAGGTGCGCTCTGGCTTTAAATATGAACTTACCCTTCCTGATAAGTTTGAAAGAACTGTTAACGGTGGCGCTTATAACACACAGTTTTCTCAAACCGTCCAAAATACGATCGATTGTATTGAACAAACGTTTCGCAATCTTCCTGCTTCACAAATCAATGATGCCATATATGCCATTGCTAATGCCAAAAGGGTGTTTTGTTTCGGGCTCAAAGAATCTTTTGCTCTGGCACATTATGCATATACGAGATTTTTAACCGTTCGCAATAATGTTTTCATGCTAACAGCGGGGCAAGGTGGAGAAATTGAATCTGTTTTAAGTTTAGGGAAAGAAGATGTTTGTATTTTTTTCTTGTTTCACAGATATACAAAGCATTCTCCACAGATTCTTGAGTTGTTGAAAAAACAAGGTGTTACGGTTATACTTATAACTTCCCCTCCTTATGATGAGGTAGAAGGTAATTCATCGGTACTCCTCCCGTGTTTTGTTAATATAAACGGCATTAAAAACTCTGCCGCTGCACCGGTATGTATCATAGACCATCTATGCAATGCTTTAGTTGTTGCTAGCGGAAACCGAGCTCTTAATTATATGAAAAAATCCGAAATTCTCTTTAAAGAATTTACATTTTAGGTGGTATTTTATGAAAAAAAAGAGTTTGATAAAAGGCTACATTTTTGTTATTATGAGTGCGTTGATTTTTGGACTTATGCCTCTTATGGCAAAGTTTATCTATGCAGAAGGCGTTAATCCCCCAACACTCGTTTTTTAAGAAACGCTATCTCAGTTCCAATGCTTGCTATTCTGACATTTTTAACAGGCAACACAATTAAGATAAAAACTGCCGCAATTCCCGGAATAAGTGTGATTGCACTTATGGGATGCTGTATAACACCTCTGCTTTTGTTCAACTCGTATAACCATATTCCGTCAGGTACTGCCACGGTTTTTCATTTCATATATCCCGCTGTTGTAGTAATTGGCGAATTTGTCTTTTTGAAAAACAAAATTAAATACGGACATATTGTAAGTGTAATTATTTGCATTGTAGGTATCGCATTGTTTTATAACCCAAACAATGCAATTAACTTTAAAGGCGGATTTTATGCACTTGTATCCGGAATCACATACGCGATATACATTATATGTCTTTCAGGTTTCCTATACAAAGAAATACCTAGTTTTACTTTTAGTTTTTATGTCGCATTAATTTGTTCGACAGCTATGTTCTGTGTATGTATTTTTACCAACCAACTTGCACTTCCTCAATCTGTTTCTGGATGGCTGCTGTCATTTTTATTTGCAT
>JAZQMT010000022.1:0-19853 GCA_045543635.1 Oscillospiraceae bacterium
ACCAGTGATTCGGTTGCAGGCTGGGAAGTTCCGTTACCCAAAGGAGAAAGCGCACAGTCAACAATATCAACGCCCGCCCAAATGGCCATCAGGTTGGTCATATCACCGGTACCTGTAGTATTGTGGGTATGCAGATGGATAGGAACAGAAACCTTTTCTTTAAGCTTTTTAACAAGATTATAAGCATCAACAGGAAGAAGAAGGTTGGCCATATCCTTAATACAAATGGTGTCTGCGCCCATCTCTTGCAGCGTTTGTGCAAGATTTACATAGTATTCTTCGTTATGAACGGGGCTGGTGGTGTAGCTCATAGCTGCCTCACAGGTGCCGCCGTGTTTTTTTATGCTTTTAACAGCCTGCTCGATATTGCGAACATCATTAAGCGCATCAAATACACGGATAACTTCAATACCGTTTTCAATCGACTTACCAACGAATGCATCGACAACATCATCAGCATAGTGTTTATAGCCGAGAAGATTTTGGCCACGCAGAAGCATCTGCAAGCGGGTTTTAGGCATAGCCTTTTTCAGTGCACGCAGGCGCTCCCAAGGGTCTTCATTTAAAAAACGCATGCAGGCATCAAAGGTAGCTCCTCCCCAACACTCTAGAGACCAATATCCCATTTCATCGAGCATTTCGCAAGCGGGAAGCATATCCTCAAGGCGCATTCTGGTTGCAGCCTGAGATTGGTGTGCATCACGCAGAATAGTATCTGTAATATAAAGTTTATTTGCCATTTTTTAAGCTCCTTTATTTAAACAGTGCAATCAGAACACCGGCGGCGATTGCCGAGCCGATAACTCCGGCAACATTGGGACCCATAGCGTGCATAAGCAGGAAGTTGGAAGAATTTGCCTTCTGACCCTCCATCTGCGAAACACGCGCAGCCATGGGAACAGCAGAAACACCTGCCGAACCGATAAGCGGATTTACCTTATTTTTTGAGAACAGATTCATAAGCTTTGCAAACAGAACACCGCCTGCCGAACCTGCGCCAAACGCAACGATACCAACGATCATTATAAGCAGCGTTTGCAAATTAAGGAATGATGCTGCTGTTGCAGTTGCGCCAACCGAAATTCCAAGGAAAATAGTGACGATATTCATAAGCTCGTTCTGTGCAGTTTTACAAAGACGCTCGGCAACACCCGACTCTTTCCAAAGATTTCCGAGCATTAGGCAGCCCACAAGAGGAGTTGCTGAAGGGACAAGCAGCGCAACAAAGATCGTTACCACGATGGGGAACACTATTTTCTCTGTTCGGCTTGCCTGGCGCAGCGGTTTCATAACGATCTCGCGCTCTTTTTTGGTAGTTAAAAGACGCATAATAGGCGGCTGAATAACCGGAACAAGCGCCATATAGGAATATGCCGCAACAGCAATCGGTCCTAAAAGATCGGGATAGAGCTGTGAGGTGGTAAAGATGGCGGTAGGACCATCTGCCCCGCCGATGATACCGATAGAAGCAGCAGCTTCCTGCGGAAATCCCAAAAGTGTGGCGCAAACAACAAAGGTCGCAAAAATACCTATCTGCGCAGCAGCGCCCAGAAGAAGGCTCTTGGGGTTAGCAATAAGTGGTCCAAAATCGGTCATAGCTCCGATACCAAGGAAGATAAGGCATGGATAAATGCAGGTTTTAACACCGATATAGAGATAGTCTAAAAGACCGCCACGATGCATGATCTCCCCGTAACCTATTTCGCCTTTCATAAACGATGCCCAAAGTTCTCCATGGTACATCTCTGCGCCGGGAAGGTTGGTGAGCAGCATGCCGAAAGCGATTCCGATAAGTAGTAAGGGTTCAAACTTTTTCTTGATAGCAAGCCAGAGCAGAAGCAGGGAAATCAATATCATAACAATATTTCCCCAATACTCTGAAAAGCGGGCTATCAACATGTAAAATCCTGTTTGTTCAATAAATTTAAAAACAGCATCCATTTACATTCACTCCTTAAAGGTGAATTACTCAATGGTGCAAAGTGCATCACCGGACTGAACCGATGCGCCTTTGGACGCTGCAACAGAGGTGATCTTTCCGGCTTTGGGTGCCATGATCTCGTTTTCCATTTTCATAGCCTCAAGGATAAAGAGAACCTGACCCTCTTTTACAGTGTCACCAACATTTACATTAACAGCAAGGATGGTTCCGGGCATGGGAGCAGAAACAGCCTCACCTGCGCCGGTAGCAGCGGCAGCGGGGGCTGCAGCAGGGGCAGGGGCAACAGGTGCTGCAGCGGGAGCGGACGCAGCGGCAGGAGCTGTAGCGGCTGCGGGAACCTCACCTAAAAGCTCAACTTCGATCTCATACATTTCACCATTAACATTAACTCTGTACTTTTTCATTTTTATCACCGTTTTCCTTAAATTTTTTTGAAAGACTTAACTCTGATTGCAGAAACATCGCATCCGTTTTCTTCTGCAATGACCGCACAAACAGCGGCAACAATTTTTTTACGATTGGGAATTTCTGCTGCGACTACGGGAGCTGCGGCAGAAACAGGCGCTGAAACGGGAGTAGCTTTAGGAGCCTCTTGTTTATCGCCGAGAAGCTTTCTGCAAAGAAGGCTAACGAGCGAGCACAAGATAACGATACAAACAAGCCCTAAAAAGACCGTTCCGATTCCCAGCACGCATACGAACGTAATTGAATCCATAGACATCCACCTTTTTTATTTATTTATCAGGCGACTCATCATCTGAGCGCCTTCTTGAACAAAAATTTTCGTTTCGGCGGCGGTTTTTTCATTAACCGAACTTACGCCGCTCTCCTTCTCCGCATACTTTTGATATATCACAAAAGGAACCGGATCCGAAACATGTGTTTTTAATGTGAGCGGAGTTGCATGGTCGGGCAAAATCATAATGCGGTAATCCTCTCCGCTCTTATCAAGATATTCTTTAACGGTTTTAAGAACGCGGCTATCAATATACTCAATAGCGCGGATTTTATTTTCCGCTTCATAGCGGTGACCACATTCATCGGGAGCCTCAACATGCAGATAAACAAGGTCACTTCCGTTTTTAAAAGCATTTACAGCCGCCTCGGCTTTTCCCTCAAAATTGGTGTCAATATATCCGGTTGCCCCCTCAACATCAACAACATTCATTTGAGTAAGTTTACCGATACCCTTTAAAAGGTCAACTGCTGAAATGACACATCCGTTTATCCCAAAACTTTCTTTAAAAGAGGGCATTTCCTTTTTGTTTCCGCTGCCCCACAGCCAAATACTATTGGCAGGGCGAAGCCCTCTCTCTTGCCTCTTTTTATTAACAGGGTGATCCTTTAATACCTCGTAGCTTTTTTTCATAAGCTCTAAAAAACGCTCGTTTTTAGGCAGATAATCGGCGATTTTTCTGCCGCTTATATCATGCGGCGGTGTGGCATCAAACGCTCCGCCCAAACCATTTTTCAAAATCAGGCAGTGACGGTAGCTTACACCGACATAAAAATTAAGGTCATCCTCTGACAGCTTTTCCTCAAGATAGCGGACAAGCTCCGCCGCTTCCTCGCTGGAAATATCATCAGCGCAATAATCCACCATGGTCTTATCCGCGTAATTCTCTTCATCGCTTAAAGTGACAAGATTGCATCTTGTTGCAATATCAGCGGTATCGAGTGCGACTCCGATACTGGCAGCCTCCAAAGGAGAGCGGCCGGAATAATAGAGCCTAGGATCATAACCCATAACGGAAAGGTTGGCAACATCACTGCCCGGCTTAAAGCCATCAGCAACTGTTTTTACAAGGCCTACCTCACCTTTTTGAGCACAGTAATCCATAACCGGCTTTTTGGCAAGCTCCATCGGGGTTTTACCATCTAAAAGATCGCACGGATAATCGGCCATTCCGTCACAAAGCATTATCAAATACTTCATAAGACATCTTCCGCTTCCGACTTAAATTTGCTATTCTCTTAGGAAAACAACATTCAAAAACATTATATCTCACACAAGCTTTAAAAGTCAACCGTATTTTACTAATTTTTAGTATGCAAAACACCTTATTTTGCCTAATTGTTTGTTTAGTCTTGCTTTTTCGAAGTTTTATGGTAAAATAATGAGAAAAGGAGAGGATAATATGCAAGCTGTTATCAGTGTTGTCGGAAAAGATAAGGTAGGTATTTTAAAAGATGTAGCCACAAAGTGTGCAGAACACAATGTTAATATCATTGATGTTTCACAAACTGTTTTGCGTGATATGTTTACAATGATCATGCTGGTGGACATTTCAGAAATTAACTTAAAGTTTGGAGATTTTTCAGAGCGAATGAGTAAATATGGCAAAGAAATCGGCATGGATATTCGCGCCATGCATGAAGATATTTTTCATTCCATGCATCGAATTTAAGCAAGGTGGATCGATATGTTTAATACGAAGGATATTCTCGAAACCATACATATGATTTCGGATGAGCATTTGGACATCCGAACTGTTACCATGGGCATTTCTCTTCTTGATTGTGCTGATCAGGATATTGACCGTGCCTGTGATAATATTTACAAAAAAATCACCACAAAGGCCAAAAATTTAGTTTCGGTTTGTAATGACATTGAGCGTGAATACGGAATTCCCATCATCAACAAGCGCATTTCGGTAACACCTGTTGCAATGGTGGCTGCCGCTTGTAAATCGCAAAACCCCGTTAAGTTTGCTCTCACCCTGCAACGCTGTGCCGACGAGGTGGGTGTTAATTTCATCGGCGGCTATTCGGCACTTGTACAGAAAGGCTTTTCTTCGGGTGACCGCGAGCTTATCGAGAGCATTCCCGAAGCGCTCTCGGTTACAAACAACATTTGTGCCTCGGTAAACATCGGCTCCTCCAAAGCAGGCATTAATCTTGATGCAGTTGCACTTATGGGAAAAATCATAAGACAGTCCGCTGAGATGACGGCTGACAGAGATTGCATCGGTCCTGCAAAGCTTGTTGTTCTTTGCAATGCTCCCGAAGATAATCCGTTTATGGCAGGTGCATTCCACGGAGTGAGCGAGCCCGATTGTGTTATCAATGTCGGCGTTTCGGGCCCGGGAGTTGTTAAAACCGCTCTTGAAAAGAGCCAGAACCTTAACATCACCGAAGTGGCTGAGCTTATTAAGCGCACCGCCTTTAAAATCACAAGAATGGGACAGCTGGTTGCGCAGGAGGCTTCCCGCCGCCTCGGCGTTCCTTTCGGCATCGTTGACCTTTCTCTTGCCCCCACTCCCGCAATCGGTGACTCGGTGGCGCACATTTTAGAGGAGATCGGGCTTTCACAATGCGGCTCCTGCGGCACCACCGCAGCACTCGCGCTTTTAAATGATGCTGTTAAAAAAGGCGGCGTTATGGCATCTTCAAGTGTCGGAGGACTCTCAGGTGCTTTTATTCCTGTCACCGAGGACGCAGGTATGATAGCAGCCGCCACAAACGGCACTCTTACCATCGAAAAGCTCGAAGCTATGACGGCTGTTTGCTCGGTCGGTCTTGACATGATCGTTATTCCGGGCGACACCCCCTCTGAAGTTATCTCGGCTATCATTGCCGACGAGGCTGCCATCGGAATGGCAAACTTTAAGACCACTGCTGCCCGCCTTATTCCCGCTATCGGCAAAAAGGTTGGCGATACACTCTCATTTGGGGGACTTTTAGGCGAAGGTCCTGTTATGCCGGTGTCCACCGCTTCCCCGCTCAAGTTTATTTCACGAGGAGGACACATTCCCGCCCCGCTCCAGAGCCTTAAAAACTAAAAATTGCGGGGGGCCTTACAGGCTCGTCGCTTATTTTTTGGTAAAACGGCGCATATATTCTCTTAAAAGGAGAGAGTTATATGCTTATTCACATAGTTTCTGCAGGAGAAACCCTACGCTCTATTGCCGCGTCTTACGGCGTGAGTGCGGAGGTTTTGGCTTTTAACAATGATATTGCGCCGGAAAGCCGCCTTCCCTTAGGACAGCCGCTTATCATCGTTATCCCAACGCTCACCCATACGGTATCGGTAGGCGAGAGCCTTTTAGATATAGCACGGCTATATGGCGTTTCGGTTTATGAGCTTTGGCAGCGCAATCTGATACTCAACGGGCGAAGTGACATTTATCCCGGGCAGGTTCTCACTATTCGCACACAGCGTTCTCCAATAGGCAGTTTTCAGACAGGCGGGTATGCCTATCCTTTTATTAATCAGCAGCTTTTAGACCGAACGCTCCCTTTCATGGGCGGTCTTATGCCTTTTACCTACGGTTTTCGCACCGATGGCTCGCTTATCGAGTTGAACGATAAATTTTTACTTGATAGTGCCGCCTTTTACGGCACATATCCCGTTATGCATCTTTCCACCCTTACCGACAACGACAATTTTTCAACCGAGCTTGCAGTAGCGCTTTTTGCAAGCGAGCAGATGCAGCAGACGCTTATTGAGAATGTTCTTATAAATATGCGTCAAAAGGGTTACCGTGCGCTGGACATTGATTTTGAATTTTTAGGGGCAGAAAATGCACAGGCTTATGCCTCCTTTGTTTTGCGCTGCCGCCAAACATTAAACCCGCAGGGTTACGGTGTTATGACAGCGCTTGCCCCGAAAACAAGAGCAGACCAGCCCGGACTTTTATACGCAGGGCATGATTACCGTGCACTGGGCGAGGCGGCAAACGCTCTGCTGTTGATGACATACGAATGGGGCTACACCTACGGTCCGCCTCTGGCGGTTTCCCCTCTTCCGCAGGTCGAGCGTGTTGTTCAGTATGCCCTTAGCGAAATTGCGCCCGAAAAATTATTTTTAGGCATTTCAAATTACGGTTACGATTTCACACTTCCCTACATCAAAGGACAATCGCGCGCAAACTCGCTCTCCACTGCACAGGCTTTTGCGCTCGCTTCACAAAGCGGTGCTGAAATCAAATATGATGAACAGTCGCAAGCACCTTTTTTTGAATACACCGCGTCGGACGGCAAAGTACATGTTGTTTGGTTTGAGGATGCACGCTCCATTTCCGCACGCCTTGCTCTCATACCAAAATACAATTTGCGCGGCGCACTTTATTGGAATTTAGACCGCTGCAACAATCAAAATTTAGCCCTTTTGGAGCAAACGGTAGACCTTGCAGAATTTACACTTTTTTAAAACCGTTTCCCCTCTTTAAAGAAGGGATTTTTGTATAAAAAAGGTAGATACATGTTTTTTCATGTATCTACCCTTCTTTATTTTATCATAGGAAAAAATGCAGAAACCATGCTTTGGAAAAGGCCGAGTTAAAGGAACGATCCTTACCATCGATCAACACACCGTAAAATTTCAAGCATTGTCTGAAATACTCAATTGCAAGAACAACAAATAGGATTACTCCCGCCGCTATGCCCACAGCAATATTTCCCCAAAGCGAAAAACTGCAAATAAGTGCCGTGCTCAAACCAAACAGCGCAGAAGTTATGAAAGAGTGGATAAAAAAATAAATCGTCTCAGCACTGAACATATTCTTTTTAACATAGAGCTTTTTGCTAAGCTTTTTAGGGACACCGACCATAAGGCTTTTCATTTTTTTCTCCATAGTCCCGACATATATTTGCTGCACCGTTTCCTTATTTAAGCTCGCAGGCTCAAAACCGAACATTGCTGTTATGCTTTGGCAGCAAAGCCAGTATGCTTCCTTATAAACGCGATACCGAATGATTATTAAGGCAAAAAGAATACCGATAATTGCCGCCACCATAAAAATAAGCCCTTTTACCTGCCAGCTTATCGACTCAATAGACAAAGCAAACGGAATTAGGAAGGAGAACATCGCAAGATACAGCGTTATAATCTGATCTCGCTTGGTCTGTTGCAAGCCAAGTTCATCATAAGCCCTTTGGTATAGTGCATTAAAGTCAATTTCAGGATAGGATTTAAGTTGAGAAGGGTCAATCGGCTTGCGCACAAACATTTTATCGTCTTTTTTCTTTTTCATCTCAAAATCTCCTCATAAGGAATTTTATCAATATGTTTATTAACAATGGTATTGAGCCTTATATAATTTTCCATCGAGTTGGCACCGATAAGAGGGGTTGCCTTATCAAAAGAAAGCTTTTCCCCGTTAAAACTGAAAAGAACGCCTCCCGCCTCCTCTAAAATCAAAAATGCGGCAGCATAATCCCAGGGAAAAACGCGGATTTCAAAATACAGGTCGCACCTGCCCGCCGCAAGATAACAAAGCTCTATTGCACATGTTCCCAAACGGCGAATATCATTACACTGTGCATATGCCTCTGATATGACCGCGGTGCATTTTTCTGCATAATCCTTGCGATACAGGCTTAATGCCGTGCACAAAAGTCCCTCTTCAAAGGCGGCGTTTGAAACATGAATAGGTTTTCCGTTTAAGAACGCCCCCTTGCCCTTTTCGGCACAAAACATATGCTTTTGAAAAGGGTTGTAAACCACACCCAACACAGCTTCATCACCGCGGATAAGGGCAACCGATATAGCACATTCCGCTATCCCTCGTGCGAAATTTGCAGTACCATCAATGGGATCGACGATCCATGTATATTCATTTTGCGCAGCGACGCTGTTTCCCTCTTCACCGAAAAAACCTGAGCCCGGAAGAAGCTTACAGAGTTTTTGCTGCAAAAACCTTTGCACCCCGACATCTGCTGATGTGACAATATTGGAAGGAGAATCCTTTTGCTTAACAGTAAAAGATTTTGCCTTCATAATACAAGAGGCACGCTTTACTGATAAAATCACTTGTTTTGTCAGCTTGGATAAATTATTCATTCAATGCACCTCGATTTCACCAATAGTATAGCATATAAAATCAAGATAGTAAACAAACAAAAAAGCTTAACCGCAAAATCCCCACATTCTCCTCCTTTTAAAAGGGGATAATGCGGGAACTGCTCAGGCTGATTATTCTTCGCTAAAACTATCTTTACCAACACCACAGAGAGGACATTCAAAATCTTCGGGAAGATCCTCAAATTTGGTGCCTGCCGCAATTCCGTTATCAGGATCACCAACCGCCGGGTCATAAACCCAACCACATGCATCGCAAATATACTTTTTCATTTCCTTTTCCTCCGTTCTTTTATTCTATATCCGCTTTCCACAGTCCGTGGAGATTACAATAAGCGTATACCGCAACCGGCTTTTCATCCTTAAGTGCAAAGGATACAACTGGTTCTTTTCCGGCAGCCATGCATTTGCGCTGACCGCCGCGGTCGGTTTGCAGGTAAACCCATGTAATGCTGTGCTCCTCAGTCATCGGATGAAGGACGGAGCCTACCGTAACCTTGACGATATCCTCATCAACCGTTACAACAGGAATATGCTTTTCACGGCTGGCTTCTACTACTCCTGCTTCAAGCTTTGTCATCTTTTGTCCGCAGCACATAAGGGGGACTCCTGCATCGTGAATCATTCCTACCATGTTACCGCAATGCTCGCAAATAAAAAATCTGTTTTCGCACATAGTGTTGACCTCCAAATTTATTTTATTTGTTCAAAATCGGCTGCACCATGTTTGCACAAGGGGCAGACGAAATCTTCGGGAAGTGAATCACCCTCATAAATATATCCGCACACCTTGCAGACATATCCTTTTATACCCTCGGTTTGGGGTTTGGGCTTTACATTATTCTGATAATAGGTATAGGTCATGGTTTCTCTGTCAGAAAGTACTCTTGCCTCGGTTACCGAGCAGATGAACATTCCGTGTGTATCTAAGTCCAGATACTGCTCTACCTTGAGAGACATAAAGGAATTAATATAACGGGGCAAAAATACCAATCCGTTATCTGAACGAAGCGGCTCGCACTCTGCAAATTTATCTGCATTTCGCCCGCTCATAAATCCAAACTTCTCAAACACCGAAAAGGGTGCATCCACCGTCAGGCAGTTAATATTCATCTTACCTGTTTGCTTAATAATATGGTGGGAATAATTTTCTTTATTGATGGTTACTGCAATTCTGTTGGGTGTATTGGTAACCTGTGTTACGGTATTAACAATAAGACCATTATCCTTTTTACCGTCATTGGAGGTTACCACATACAAGCCATAGCCGATATGAAAAAGCGCGGTCAAATCATTTTTATTTGCAGTGGAATTCTGTTGTGCAAGATAATCCTTGCATAGCTCATCTGCAAGTGTATCCAGCTGTGCTGCGCTTTCCTCATTGAGAGCAGACAAAATCTTTACAGTAGTATCTGCAAAAGTTATATTTTTGCTTTTTTCAAACATTCCTCTCATAACCTTTGCAGCAAGCGGAGCCCAGCTTCCGTTTTCAATGAGCGCTACGGTGCGATTTTGGAAATTGCGCTCGGTCAAGTGCGTAATAAACTCATGCATAAAAGGAAATATCTCGGCATTATAAGTCGTAGTAGCGAGAACTAATTTGCTGTAACGGAATGCATCCTCAACCGCTTCCGCCATATCACAGCGGGCAAGGTCATTCACAACTACCTTGGGACAACCGTTTGCCTGCAATTTTTCCGCAAGCTGCATAACTGCTTTTTTGGTATTTCCGTAAACCGAGGTGTAGGCAATAACCACACCTTCTTCTTCAGGCTGGTAACTTGACCATGTATGATACAAATTAAGATAATAACCCAGATTTTCATGAAGTACGGGACCATGAAGCGGACAGATGATTTGAATATCCAGCCCTGCCGCCTTTTTTAAAAGGCTCTGGACCTGTGCGCCGTACTTTCCGACAATGCCGATATAATAGCGCCTTGCCTCGCAAGCCCAATCTTCCTCTACATCTAATGCGCCGAATTTTCCGAAACCATCTGCCGAGAACAGGACCTTATCGGTGCTGTCATAGGTTACGATAACCTCGGGCCAATGCACCATCGGAGCGGTTACAAAGGTAAGATTATGCTTGCCTAAAGAAAGGGTGTCTCCCTCTCCCACAACCATCTGTTTTTCCAAAAAATCGGTTCCGAAGAAGTTTTTCATCATTGCAAATGCCTTGGCAGAAGCCACAATTTTTGCATCCGGATATGCCTTTACAAAGTTCATGATGTTTGCTGAATGATCGGGTTCCATATGCTGAACGATCAGATAGTCGGGCTTTCTGTCATGAAGTGTGTTCTGAATATTATCCAGCCATTCGTGAGTGAAAGCGGCATCCACAGTATCCATAATTGCAATTTTTTGGTCAATAATCGCATAAGAGTTATATGCCATTCCGTTCGGAACCTCATACTGACCTTCAAACAGATCAATCTTATGGTCATTTACACCGATATACTTAATGTCCTCTGTAACATACATAACACTTCACCTCTGTTAAATATTAGCAAAATTATAACATGTTTTTATAATTATTTCAATGCATGATTTCAAACTTATTCAAGAATTTTTTTGTCTGGGAAAATTAGCATGACCTGCCAAGGAATAATGCCGCTTGCCTGACTTTATTTTGAATACCGCAAGCGGCATTTGATATTTTGAAAGACGCTGTTAATAACTACGCAAACATGCGCATACTGATCATTATTGTAATTAAAGCCGCGACATAAGAGAAAGAATATTCGCTCAAACAAACTTCTTTATTGCTTTGTATTAAAACTCCGATTGCCGGAGTACTTGTCATACCACCCGCAAGGACACTTGAAGCTGTTATTTGCAGACTTTTTGAAAAAGTGAGGCAAAACAAATAGCCCGAAATTAACGGTACCAGTGTTATGAATGCACCGTAAATTACAGCTTTAAAATCAAAACCGCTATGAAACTGTATTCCCGCCGGAAGCCCTGCGCCGACAAAAAACAATACCAATCCGAAATTTCTCAATAAGTTTAACAAGTTTGGAGCAGCCTTACTATCGGGAAAATTTACCCGAATAATGTTTCCTAACAATAAACCGACACATAAAATTCCGCCGGAACTACCCAGTGAAAAATGCAAGATTGGAATTTCTATGCAGCCAAACAAATTTCCAAATATAACTGCCAAACAAATTTGAATAAGTCCCCCAAATGTTGCTTTGGAATTTTTATCAGTCTCAGCGGTGTTTGATATACATGGTGTTTTTTGCGTGTTACGGGCAATAATCTGCACCAACACAACAGTAAAAACAACTCCCAAGAGATAAGCACTTGCATAACCAAGAACGGCTTGTTGTGCAACAATTCCTTTTTGTTCACATACAGCCGAAAGTCCCGGAGTTGTTGTCAAAGCGCCGCACAAGATGCCAAACAGACTGGAATTACTGATATTGCTATCCATAAGAGCAATTATTCGCATCGTCATGATACCAATGACTGTCATACCGCCGCCAATCATTGCAGAAATCCAATCTCTGCGGTCTTTTGCGGTTATCGAATAGCCCGCACTAATTCCTATGACCGAAACAAACAGGGCTGTTCCGAGAGATGAAAACATCTTCATATACAGCTGTACATTAGATACAAATCGTGGATTATCTCCCAGCGGCGTTATTGTAATCAGAAATCCCACAAAAACAGCCATTATCAGTACACCTGCCAAATCAAGAGAGATATTAAAAATCTTTATTTTTCCTATAAAATATCCTACCGCAATAATTAAAAACGTAATGGTAATAGGGGACAGCAGATTTTCAAGCCATGTCATTGTGCATCACCAAACATTCCCATATGCAACGGTCGAATTTCGTTATACATCATGCAGACCTTGTCCAGCTGTTTATCAACATGATAATGCCCGCAAAACCACACCCGATAGTCCAGTTTCTGCTCAAGAGTACCCAGCCATTGCTCGGTTGAACGGTCAATATCGGGTTCGAAAATCTTTTTATTGCTTGCTTTTTGAGGTTTCCTTTTATGTGCCGCCTTTTGCTTTGTTGACAGAAACATCTCTGTAGGAAGATAATCAATGGGGCATGTATGTGTCATCATTCCAAAAATTTCGTTATCCTCATTTCGCAATGCCTCTTCCACCTTAGCTTTTATCTCCTCATCCGGCATCTCATCCTCCCAAAAAGGCTTACCCTCCTCTATGCAGCGCAATTTATCTACACTGTGAGCACCGCCGACCACCATATATTTTCTTCCCTCGAAATGATAAATTTCCCCGTCAATCGCAAAATAAATATTGGGATACTTGGGTTCATAATACACCCTGCCGCCGCAAAAACTGCGAACACCATATGTACCGATATTGCCGGGACGGTTTTCTTTATTACCGTGCAAACAGAAAAGCGTAATGTTTAATTCGGAAATTTCTTTTTTAAGATTATCATCGCGGACATCTTCATAATAATTTAATCCGACATCACCGAGAATAATTAAAACATCCTTTCGTCTGGTGCTCATTTCACGGCAAAACTGCTTAACCTTTTCAAAATCCCGATGCTTATCTCCGGTAATAAAAAACTTAGGCGAACTGCCGTCATCATAGTAAACGGTTGTTTTTTCATCTTTGCATGTATTTTTAACAGTAAAATAAAAAAACAGAAGAATTTCCGATGTAATTGCTCCCAAAAAACAGCACTGTACAATTTCCGAAATTTGTATCGGCCAGCATATAAGCGGCGCAAAAAATGCGCCTAAAGCCGAGCCGAACAGCACCGTTTTAATACTTCTTCTTTTTTTCTTTTTTGACCGATAAGTCTTTAAACAAATAGATAGAAAACCAATAATGCTTAAAACCAAACTCATCATAATTCCTGCTGTTTGCATATTAATATCTCCTTTTATTCTTGTGTAAGCAAATCTCCCCTTGAAAACATTATCAAGGGGAGTTCCCTTTTTGTTTTAGATTTTTTTAACGAAACCGAGTGAAATCCAACCAACGCCGGATTTAAGCTTGCCCCATTTAGAGGCATCGGCTGCTGCCTTTTCCTTAACAATGGTGTAAACCCCTTTGTCGGTAATTGTTCCGACAATAGCGGTATTAGACCCCGCACCCTTACGAATGTTTAAGGAATTTGCCGTAACCCTAACCAAATACGGGCATACATTAGAGTCTGCAGAACTACTTTCGCTTGCCGCCTTTACAACCGTCAGATACTTTTGATGAATTGGGCTGCAAATAGAATTTGTGCCCTTTTCATTCTTATCAATGACAACACGCTCTCCGTTCGGTTTTTCCTTGACATACCATTTTTGGTTTTTTACCCACCCGGGCACCGCCGTACCATTGTAATATGTGGCGTTGCTTGCAATAGATACAAGGTCACCCTTATTCATTTTTGGAGCTTGGACTGTTTTAGAAACAGTTTCTTTTTTATTCTCTTGCTTCTTTTCATTACTTTTCAGAATTTTTGAAACCTGTTGCCTGAAATCGTCCATTGTCTCACCGAATTTTTTCATCCAATGCTCAGGATCGGAATGATTGCTTCCGTAGCCTTGCTTGTATGCCTCGCAATGTCCCACAATTTTCGTGGTGCTCAGTCCGTAAGTCCTGCATAGCTCAGCACAATACTCTGCGGCAACGGCAAATACCTTTTTGTAGTATACCTTGTCATTTAAACCGTCTTCACATATTTCAAATTGAATATAGGCGGGATTGTAATTATAGCTGCCTTTATTTCCTTTACCTACGCCCCAACAGCAGATATTCCTCGGCAAAATTTCCGCCACCCGTATTTTCTTATCTTTGTCATATCCGACAAAGGCATGTACACAAACCTTTCTGCCGTCAGGTTTGGCTACATTCCAGTGATTTCGGTAGATATTTGTTCCTACCTCGTGGGATGCATCCACATAGCGTTTGAGGTTGGGGTTATTCGCACCCGTAGAATGTACCACAATACCCTTGGGAGTCATTTTCTGTGACGCAATATAACAAAGGTTATTCACGGCATGTGCTTTAATAATATCGAGCATTTTTTACTCCTCCTTCTTATTTGCCTGAACATACAGTTGATTTACATACACACTTGCACCGGCAACAAGCACGCCCTGTGTGACAGCCGTAAACAACGCAGAGGCGGCTTGCTTAACACCGCAAATATCACCGGTAGCAATTACCCAAATTGCTGACAATACCACTGCAGTAATCCCCAGTGCAAAAGGAATCCACCTATCAGGCAGTTTGCTTTTCTTAAGACCGATTCCCACAAAATACAGAACCGGAACCAAAATTAAAAGCTCGGTTTTGATATAATCTTGATAGTTCATATTTTTTTCCTTTCTCAAACGAGTATTATTCCGATAACCGCTGAAATCAAACCACCGGAAAGAGCTGCTATAATTGCAGTTACGATCTGCTGCATTCTCTGCTTAGGCACAGCGTCTATTTCATCGATCTTTCTCTCATGCCTTGCCAAATGCTCGTTTGTGTGTTTTAATTCATTAGCAAGGGTTAAAAGTGTTTCATTCATCGAACGAATTTCTGCCTGTACTTCTTTCATTGCAGACATATCCCGCTCCAGCGCTTTAATCCGCTGCTCATGACGATCAATGATAATCTCAACATCCATTTAATCTCCTCCTTTCTTCGGCTGCATCCTCATTTTAAAAGATAACCCTGACAGGATTTGTCAGGGTTAGAAAAAAATTTTCAAAAAATTTTACATACAAAAAACGGCCGGTTAAAAGCCGAAATTAAAAAAAGACGGCAGACACAAAAAACATGTCTACCATCATTTTTTCATTTCAGTATATGCCCCTGTGAGTTTACAATAATTTAAGGCGGCTGATTGACAAAATATTGCTTATAAATAACAATTATGCTATGCTTGCGCTGCAATAGGGGCAAAAAATTATTGTAAATAGTTGTAAAAACCCCAAGAATGTGTTATACTAATTAAACCAAACAAATTTACTGCTTAAAAACAAAGTTTTTAGCTACATTTTCACTTGTATGATTTTCAATGTGTCGGTATGACTTTTGTAATACCATCAAAAATAGAGTTATCTCGTATTTTCGGGATAACTCTATTTGTATATATACTTGAAAATATCAGCAAAAAATGTTATATTAAATACAAAAAATGCTTGTTTTTATGCGGAATTTTCAACTTGTGGAAATAACTTCCACAAGTTGAAACAGGAGCCTCCCTTGCCTAAAGGGAGGTGGATTTTGCCGTAGGCAAAAGACGGAGGGATATAATACGGAACGGAAACACAATACAAAATTAACAGAGAACGCAAAATTATTGCGTAAGAATATGACCAAAGAAGAACGGCATTTGTGGTACGATTTCTTGTGTTCATATCCCATACGATTTTTGCGACAAAAGGTTATAGACCATTATATTGTTGATTTCTATTGTCATGAAGCAAGACTTATAATTGAACTTGACGGCTCACAACACTATGAGGAAAAAGGCTTGTTAAAAGACAAGATACGAACAGAAGAAATCGAAATTAGAAACTTGACAGTAATTCGTATACCGAATAATGAAGTTAATAAAAACTTTAGAGGGGTTTGTGAATATATTGATTTATTTGTCAAAGAATCCCTCCACCGCTAACGCGGTCCCCCTCCCTTTAGGGCAAGGGAGGCTAAATTTGTTCCCGATTTAACACAAGCATATAATTAAACAAAGGCGGTGATTTTTGGAAAGAGAAAAAGTCTGTAACAACAGTTATAGTAATTATATGTGCTTTGATTTTCGTGTATTTATTAAGATTTTCAATTTTATATATAGGTAATATGATCCCTGATAAAGAGCACCCTTAACAACTCCTTAAAGAAAACCTGCAAAATATCTTATTTATAGCCCATTCACAATCAATTTAATATTGTCTAAACTTTGGGCTTCACTTCAATGCGGGTAGATATTTATTTTTAGGCTTTTTCAAAACCGATAAGCAAACCGCCTTTTTCGGCATAAAAGCTGCAAAGACCCCTGCATTTATAAAGCTCAACCTTTGCTTTAGCAAATTCTGCCTCAATAAGCTCTTTCAGCTTATTTCCTGCATTTTCATTAAAACAATGTGCTATTCGCACCTTTCCGTTTTTTAGCCCAAGCTCCTTGAGGTGTGCAACGATAGTCTCCAAAGCGCTGTTCTCACCGCGGCATTTATTTAAAGGCTGCAGATCTCCCCTGTCACTTGCTTTGCCCACAATTCGGATACCTAAAATTCCCGCCATTTTTGCAACAAGCGGGCTGACTCTGCCATTATTGGCTAAATTTTTCATGGATTGCAGCATAAAAAGCAATCCTGTTTTTTTGCTGTATGCAGTAACACTTCTGCAAATCTCGTCAAACTCCTTGCCTTCCAGTATAAGCTGATGAATTTTTTCTATTATAAGCGCAATTTCAGGTCCTGCGGTGAGCGAGTTTAAAACAAAAACGCGACGGTCGGGATGTTTTTCCTCGTAGGCTTCTTTTGCTGACATTGCAGCATTATAACTGCCTGAAAGAGTTGCGGTAATGGTAATGCAGAAAATCTGCTCTGCTTCCCCAAAAGCATCAAGCCAATCCACAGCGTTAGGACAGGAAGTAGATGATTTTCCCTTATAGCCTTCAAGATCGGTTACCATTTCAAAAACATCGAGACTTTCATCATCGACATATTCTTTCTCTGTAGTTATGATTTTCAGCGGGGTGGACTCAAAAGGTACATCAGATAATTTAAGGACATCGGCAGAAGAATCTGCAACGATTTTAATTTTTTTAAGGTTCATTCAGTTGGGTTCCTTTCTGGATTTTTTAAAATACACACCTCATTATACTCATGTTTTTACTTTCTCTCAAGCTACTCTTCTGTTTTTAACTATCCTAACAAAAACCAAATAGTAGAGTGCGATTTTTATTCTCTACCAACAGTAGAATTATTAAAAAACCGCTCAACCGGAGACATTTCGTAAAGAAGTTATCTCCGTTTTTCTGTATAAACAATAAAAATCCCCCGCAGGCGGGGGATTTTCGCGGTTACTTTAAGTCACCGTTGGCCGGATTGTTTAAAAGCTTACCATCCTTAGAAAATCGAGAACCGTGGCAGGGACAATCCCATGAATGTTCCTGCGCATTCCATTTAAGCGCACACCCTAAATGAGGGCAGCGGCGGCTTGAAATTGAAAGCAGTCCGGATACAGCCTCGGCAGCGTTACAGGCAAGCTGGGGATTCAACATACTTCTTGAAGGTGAGAAAAGCTGTTGGTATTCATTTTGTTTTCCGCACACTAAATCACAAAGCAGCGTTGCAGCTGCCATAGATGAAGTCATCCCCCATTTATTAAAGCCGGTTGCAACATAAAGGTTGGGTGTCAGTTTAGAATACCGCCCGATATAGGGAACACTGTCTAATGTCATACAATCCTGTGTTGCCCAACGCATGCGCTCGCGGGCATTGGGGTAATGTTTTTTGTAAAATGCTTCAAGCTCATTGTAGCTTCCGCCGTCTTTACCGGTGCGGTGTGAACCGCCACCCAAAAGCAACAAATCATCTACCCAACGAAATGAAAGCCCTGTTTTGCTTTGGTCTACATACATTCCGCTAAACTTGGGAACATTCTCAAGAGCCAGCACATAGGAGCGATGCTGATACATTTTTAAAAAATAAGAACCATGCTTATTGATAAAAGGAAAATGTGTTGCTACAATGATTTTTTTTGCTGTTATTTTTCCGCTGTCAGTAATAATACTGCGCCCATCAAAGCTGCGAGCCGGCGTTTGCTCATAGATATTGAGCTCTTTTGCAATAGCTGCAATAAATTTTATCGGATTAAACTGTGCCTGATGCTCAAATTTAACCGCGCCTGCTACCGAAAAAGGAAGCGGCAGACTGCGCGCATACTGTGCGTTAGCACCAATGCGCTGCAAGGCGAGCAGTTCTCGCTCTATCTTTGTCTTATCCGTAAGAGAATAAACATAGGAGTTTTGTGTTTCAAAATCGCAGTCTATATTCTTACAAAGAGCGCAAATCCTTGCAAGTGCCTCGGTGTTTGCCCTATAATACTGCTGTGCCCGCCCCACACCAAACTCACTTACAAGTTTACCATAGATAAGGGCATGTTGTGCTGTTATTTTAGCTGTTGTATGCCCTGTTACGCCGCCGCAAATGCGTTCCCTCTCAATAAGCATGTAATCAATGTTGCGCTTTTTTAACATATACGCACACAAAATACCTGTTATTCCGCCCCCGATTATCAGAACATCGGTTTTGCACTCACCGGAAAGCTTTTTATTAAATTTCGGAAGGTCGGACGATTCTATCCATAAAGTTTTCATAATAATCACCACATATATTATGTACTGATTTTTTACTGTTTATAAACCCAGTAATGAGATATTACTCCCTTATTTCGACATTGCTTGACACAACCCATTGCATACTGCTATAATATTTTTTGCTCTAAAAAAATAACTGCAATTATATCCGCAAACCGAGAATAGCTACTACTCGGATTTTTATTACATAGGGGTCAATAATGAAATTAGGACTTTCTTTCTTTTGCACCAACATACTTTTAGGTGCCGGACTTGCAATGGATGCCTTTTCCGTTTCACTTTCCAACGGACTTAATGAACCAAATATGAAAAAAGGTAAAATGTGTGCTATTGCAGGCATGTTTGCATTCTTTCAGGCACTTATGCCCATGATTGGCTGGATCTGTCTACACACTATCGTTCAGTATTTTGAGTCTTTTGAAACGTTTATTCCATGGATCGCGTTTTCTTTACTTTTATTTATAGGCGGCAAAATGCTTTTTGAGGGAATAACAAATAAAGACGGTGCGGGCGAAAAACCGAGCATCGGGTTTCTTGCACTGGTGGTACAAGGCATTGCTACCTCTATTGATGCCCTCTCCGCCGGTTTTACCATTATAGACTATAATCTATACTCGGCTGTTATCGCAGCAACAGTTATTGCCGCGGTAACATTTGTCATTTGCATGGGAGGACTTTTTATAGGAAGAAAAGCCGGAACAAAACTTGCCGGAAAAGCCGGCATTTTCGGCGGAGTAATCCTTATTATTATCGGCGCTAAAATATTTATCACAAGTTTCGTTTAGAATTC
>JAZQMT010000023.1:0-11635 GCA_045543635.1 Oscillospiraceae bacterium
TGTAGGTTTGTCAATGATGTGTTACAAAATTGAGTTAAAAAACTTCGCCGGTGGTCAGGAAGTGGTTTAAGAACTCGTTAGGGGACTTCCAACCAAGCGGGCGCATGGGAAAATCATTGTATTTTCTGCTGTGAACAGCTAACTGCTTTTGAAAATCCTCAAAGGAGTAAAAATGGTGGGTAGCATAGAAGTATTCGTTGTCTTTACGATGGCTACGTTCCACCTTGCCATTGTGCCGTGGAGTGTATGGGCGAATCAGTTTGTGCTTCACTCCACGCTGTTTGAGCGTACGCTCAAACAGCGTGAGATCGTTGGATGATGAACCACCAAAACGCTTGGTGAACTCAAACCCGTTGTCTGTTTGGATGCACTCCACCTTAATGCCCTTTTTCGCAAAATGCTCGATGACGTGCAGCGCAAATTGCGCAGAACTGTAGGTGCTGTTCTCTTTGAATGCCTCTAAATACCGATAGCGTGAATACTCGTCAATGGCTGTGTATTGGTAGTATTTCTCGCCCTCGACAGCACCAACAATGCAGGCAGCAGGCACAAATTTCACGTCAATCTGAATCCGTTGCCCCGGATATTGCATTTGTTCGTAGGGCTTGGGTATATACTTGGGATTTACAGGCTTTACGGCCATTTCACCTTGTTTAATAAGTATGCGATACAAGGATGTCACCGAACGCGTGTAACCACGCTGGCGGAGTTTGACCCAGAACACCACCAAACCCGCATGCGGGTTGCGACGGCGCATATCCCCAATGAGTTTCAATTCCGCCTCAGTGTGCTGGTTGGGGTGGCTGTGCGGTTTGTGAGAGCGGTCTTTCAGCGACTCCCACGTTCCGTCGTACCGATGTTGCCAGCGGTACACATATTGACGGTTGACCTTGTATCGGATAGCTGCTTTGGTGACACCGTATTTGCTTGCGTATTTCAAAAGGGATTGACGAAACTGCATATCCTGTGTTATCTTGTTCATGACGAATGGTTGATCCTCCTGTCTGTTTTGTCTGAGCAACTTAACTGTAACACAGGATCTTCCATTCGTCATCTTTTGTTTTTCAGCTTTGTAACACATCAATTGTAATCCTACAGCTCTTGGCGGGGAATTATCGTTAAAAACAATTGTAATATTTTTTTATGTGTGTTATAATGTCTCTGTATAATTTATAGGGAAAAGCATTTTTTTGGGGGAATTAAAATGAAGATAAGGCTCCATATCGGTATGCGTAAGATAAAAAGTCTCATATCGGTAACGCTTTCATTTTTTGTTTGGCAATTGATTAGGATATTTCTGCCGATGCTTGAAATTCACCCTATTTTTGCTTATATTTATGCAGTTATTGAAATGCGTGAAAATCCCGAAAAGACCAAAAGCTTTGGGAAATTGAGGATAAAGGCAACCTTTATTGGGCTTATCACAGGGCTTGCGTTTGTAACACTTTCCATTTTCCTTTCATCGCTTATTTCGCGCTCTTGGGCTAGAATCCTTGTCGAATTTGCGCTTATTTTATTTGCAGTCCTGTTTGCGCTTTGCATAAGCGAAATGTTTGGCTGCAAAAACTTTTGCGGAATTGCAGCTATTATAGCGGTTATTTGCATGGTATCTCATTCGGGGGAAGACAAGTATCTTTATGCGATTATGCGTGTATTACAAACTTTGATAGGCGTTTTTTCAGCAACAATTGTAAATACATTTATTAATAAAAAGCAGAAAAAAGAAAAAACGGATGAATAGAAAATCTTGAGTAAAAAACGGGTGACTTTCGTAAGGGTGCATACTCGCCTTCATTAGAAATCGGGCGACACCGGATAAAGGAGAGGCAGCGATGAAACAAATAGAAGCACAGCTATTTTCAATGCAGGATATTTCTTATCGTGAATTTCACGCTCGCCTTATCCCAAATGTAGATAAGGAGCGTATTATCGGCGTGCGCACTCCCACCCTGCGCGCCTATGCAAAAAAGCTTTCGAGAACTTCTAAAGCGAAGGACTTTGTTGCACAGCTTCCTCACTACTATTATGAAGAAAATAATTTGCATGCCATGCTTTTAGATGCTATTGACGATGCGCAGGTGCAGCTTTCGGAGCTTAATAGATTTCTGCCTTATGTAGATAACTGGGCAACCTGTGACCTTATGCGCCCGCATGCTCTTTTTAAAAAGCCTGAATTGCTCTTGTCGGCAATTTACCGCTGGCTTGAAAGCGGACACACCTACACCGTTCGTTTTGGAATGGGGATGCTTCTCTGGCGTTTTTTAGATGAGGATTTTCAGAGCGAATATTGTGAGCTTGTTGCATCGGTGAGGTTAGAGGAATATTACATTAAAATGATGCAGGCTTGGTATTTTGCGACAGCCTTAGCAAAACAGCCTGAGGCTGCTTTGCCTTATCTAACCGAAAGAAAATTGAATGATTGGGTTCATCAAAAAACTATTCAAAAAGCAGTTGAAAGTTATCGTATTTCCAAAGACAAAAAAATTTTTCTAAAGAGTTTGCGCCTTAAAAATGGGCAATTTAGCTAAATAAATTGACGAATAAAGAAAAATATGGTACAATAAATCATTAAAAAGCGGTTTTGTCTAGGCTGTGACGTGTTTTCAGCCTTGTAAATTTATAAATTTTAAAAGAAAGAGGTGGCTTTTTTGCGAAAATTTACAAGCAGAGGTTTAAATCTTGAGCAGTGTAAGGAGCCTGCCATCTCGCTCCCTATTCAACGTTTTTTTGATGTTAAAACGGTGTTTTTGCCTGTATCGGAGGATATTTGTGTTTCCCCTGATGAAAAGGTCACCCGCGGTAAGCTTATTTCTCACGGAATTCGCCCCGACTCGGTGGATTCTTTTGCCAGTGTAGAGGGCGTGGCTGTTGCCGTCGGTGAGTTTGAATTTGAAAAGTTTGAGGGGCGCCGCTTTCTCAGAGTAGATGCGACCAATAAAACAGATGTGCAGGAAATGGAGCGATATAATAACGCCGATCCGACGGATGATGACATCATGTTTGCGGTTGAACAGTGCGGAGTACTTAATACCACGGATAAAAAAACGCTTAAAGAAATCCATGATGCCTATCCTCATGGTGTGCGTAATTTAGTTATTGATGCAGTGGATGATGAACCTTATGTCAGCAGTAAGATAGCTCAGCTTCTGTTTCGTTCTGAGCATGTTGCGCCTGCTATTCGGGCATTAAATCGCGTATTTGGCGCAAAAAATGTCAGTATCGAGGTTTACGGCAGGAATGATGATATTACCATTCGTCTGCCGCAAAGTGTCGGTGGGTATCCGGTACATCATATTCATAAGAATTATCCCGTTTCACGCATGATGCACAGTAACAAGGAAACGGTGTATATTGATATTGGCGCTCTTTTGAGTTTTTATTATTCTGCTGTAGATAAATGTGCATGGACAAATACTATTGTTACAGTCGCAGGTGATTGTGTCAAAAAATCTTGTAATATTGAGGTTCCGGTCGGAACACCCATCGGTGATATTTTAAGCTACTGCGGCCTTAACAAAAAACCAAAAACCGTTATTCTCGGCGGCAGTATGACAGGTTACAGCGTTGAGGGCACCGATATTCCCGTCCTGCGCTCAACAAAGGCTATTCTCGTCTTTGCAGAAGAGCTTGTTTGTGAAACATACTCATGCATCGGTTGCGGGAAATGTATCGATGTTTGCCCGGAAAAATTGTTGCCATACTATATTTATACCTATTATTTGGACAATAATATTGAAAAGCTTTACAGGCTTTCGGCAGATAAATGTACCGAGTGTGGCTGCTGTTCGTATATATGTCCTGCAAAGATTGATCTTCGGCAGTATGTTAAAAAGTCCAGAAGAACGCTGTTAAAGGAGATGTGGCAAAATGAACAGAGCAGTCAAGATAACGAAAGCTCCGTTTTTGAGAAATAGTGGAACCGTTCAGGCACTGATGGGCGATATGCTTATTGTTATGCCGTTTCTTTATGCTATGCCCATCTTTTTCTATGGCTTTCGTGTTTTAAAAAATTTAATTTATTCCCTTTGCATGTGTTACCTGCTTGATCAGGGATGTATATGGTTAAAAAATAAAAGGTTTGTTTTTAAAGACCTTTCGTCGCTCGTTACAGGAGCGATCTTGCCGCTTTTATTTCCGGCATCCATTGATTTTTGGATCATTCTTTCAGCGGCAGCTTTTGCCGTTCTTATCGTAAAGCACCCCTTCGGCGGGCTGGGTAATAACCCCTTTAATCCGGCAGCGGCAGCTTTTTGTTTTTGCGCTGTTTCATGGTCTGAAAAGGTATTCGCATATACGCGACCGATGCAGTGGCTTTCTGTGTTTGGTCTGATTGACCAAACGGTGCGTTACGCGGAAACAACGGCGCAGAATTTACAAAACGGCGGTCGCCCCCTTACCGATGCTTTTGATATTTTGTCGGGTAATGTGGCGGGCGCTGCGGGAGTTACCAGTGTTATCGTTATTGCGGCTGCGGCACTCTACCTTTTGTATCGCCGTGCTGTCGCCATTCAAATTCCGATAGGCGTTTTGGTCGGTGCGGGGATCTTTGCCTTGCTTTTTCCGAGAATTTCCACCGGAAGATTAGATTCTCTATGGTTTGAGCTTACTTCGGGTGCACTTTTATTCGGTGCTGTTTTTATGGCTTCTGAGCCTGTCAGCAGTCCCAAACACCCTTATGCAAAATGGATTTACGGAGTTTCTATCGGAATTGTTACAATGCTTTTCCGCCACTTCGGAAAAATGGAAATAGCCTTTCCGTTTGCACTTCTTATTGTAAATTCATTTACTCCTTTGCTTGATAAAATCGGAACAGGTATTGACAGATACACCGATATTCCGCTTCGCTTGCCTAGTTTGAAAAACAAAAAGGCAGCAGAGAAGGGAGGCACTGCTCATGAATAAAATAGGCAGTACATTTTCCCTTTTGAAAAAGGCGGGTAAAAAGCTATGGGAACCTGTGAAAAGATTTGTGGTGTCAAATCCCGTTCTTGTCAGCGGGCTTTCACTCGGTCCTGTCATTGCGATAAGTCAGTCACTGAAAGCCGGCGTTTCACTGTCGGTGGCATTTTCAATCATTATTATTCCTGTTTTGGTTATTTTCGGATTTATTCCTATTAAACTTTCCAAGAGCGTGCGCGTTATCCTTTGCGCACTGCTTTCTTGCATATTCTTTGTGCCTGCTTTCTGGTTTGCGCAGACGATATTTCCTGAGGTAAATGATAAAGTCGGAGTTTTTCTGCCGCTTATGGTGGTAAACCCAATTATCAGTACCCGCTCGGCAGATGCAGCAAAAGGGTATCGCCCACTTACAAGCTTATTTAGCGGCGTTGAAACAGCGGTTGGGTTTTCTCTGGTTATGTGTTTGGTTTCTGCTCTTCGTGAAATACTCGGTAAAGGAACGATCTGGGATACCCCTATCGGAAATATGCAAGGGAACATCTCCTTTCTGCTTCCTTTTACAGGATTTATTATTGTTGGTTTTCTTGCAGCAGGTGCAAAAAAACTCTCCTCGATTCTTAATCGGGAGAAAACAGGGGAGGGGGAGAAATAATGCAGTTTTTAATCAGCTTTTTCACAGCTGCTGTTGCTGCTGTGTTTATTGAAAACACCATATTTACAAGAGCACTTGGTACCAGCAGAATGTTGGCAATCGTAAAATCTCCCAAAACCATGCTTAAGTTTGGTGTACTGCTTACCTGTATTACAACCGTTTCAGGCTTTTTTGCATGGGCAGTAAACTTCCTTATTCGCCCGCTGTCATTTAAACTTTACATTGAACCTTTGGTTTTCGTTTTGGTGCTTGTGGCAGTTTTTGTACTTGCAAGTATCGTTCTGTATTTTCTTTTCCCAAAAACCTATCGCAAAATGAGCGAAATACTGCTGCTTTCTGTTTTCAATTGCGCTTCGCTCGGAGCTATTTTGCTTCCTGCGCATAACTCGCTTTTAAGTGTTGAAGCTAGCCTGCCTACATGGCTTGGATTTTCGTTTGGAACAGGTGTTGCCTTTTTCATGGCAACCTTGCTTGTGTTTGAAGGAACGCGGAAATTTAAGGGAACACATATCCCTGAGCCTTTTCGCGGTTTTCCTGCAACCCTTATCTATATTGGTATCCTTTCGCTCGCATTTTATGGGCTGATTGGGCATGAGTTGCCTTTTTAAATCTAAAAAAGGGGAGATTGCGCATGAAATCTCGCAAAAACAAAGGGTATAAAATTCAAAGCTATGGCAGAATTTTTGATGGCTCGGAGCGTAGGCGTAAAAAACGCGTTCGAAACACCATTCTTTTTGTGCTGGTTATTTTGTTGCTTGTTTTTCTTGGCTATAGTATTTCCGGTCCGCTCGGAAACCTTTTGAGGGGAGAAAAGACACAGCGTCCCGGAGAAAGTTCTTCTTCCAAAGTTTCGATCTCTTCTCAAATTTCAACCTCTAGTGAAATAACCTCGTCCGAAGTTCAAAGCACCGTAGAGCTTTCTGAGCTGAAAGTCGCGTATTTGCCGCTTTCTACCGTTAAAAATTCCGAAATGCTTTCAAATTATATTGCAAATATCAAGAGCCTTGGGTATAATGCTGTTGTTTTAGAGCTTAAAAAAGAGGACGGAACGATTTATTACAGCACGCAGAATGAAATGGCAGCTTCTGTTAAAGCCGTATCACCTGATGCAATACAAAACCTCCCCGAGGTTGTTTTGCAGCTGAAAAATGAAAATATCATTCCTATTGCACAGATTCATGCATTTAAGGATAAAATAGCAACCAAAAATTCTGCCGCTAAAATTTTGTATACTAAGCACGAGGGCTGGAGTTGGTTTGACGCGGCGAATGGCAAACCATGGCTTAATCCCTATAGTTCAGAGGCACAGCAGTATGTAACTGCGCTCGCTTGCGAGCTTGCTGACCTCGGCTTTGAAAATGTAATGGTGTCTTCAATTATGTTTCCCGATGTAAGCAGTTTTGTGAATGCCGATTTTGGTCCCTTGGAACAAACTATTTCTCACGCTGAAATCCTTTCGCAGTATACTGTAAGTCTTAAAGCGGCCTTAAACGCAAAAAATGCAAAGCTCCTGCTATCTTATAACGGTGCGCAGGCACAGAGAGAAAACAATGTGATTTACGGCGCAGAAGACCCCAAAACCTTTTCCGCCGATGTACTTGTTCCTGAACTTGCGCTTGCCGCTGATAACGGCGCGGCTCTTTCCGATTTAATCAGTAATATAAGAGCTTCGCATCCTGATGTTGTCCTTATGCCGCAGTTTTCTTCTATAAATAGGGATGGTTCTGCCGTTACAAAAGAGCAGATAAACGCTCAAAAAGCTGTTTGTGCGGGCACTTCCTTCTATGTGTATGATAAGAATGGAAACTATATCGGCTAAAATATGGTCACCGCTTTTATAAATTTATTTTAGGAGTTGATTGAGCTTGCCAAAGCATATTGTTGACTGGAAGACTCTGTATTCGTTTGTTACAGATGCATTTGTCGGCGTGGGTGTTCCGCGTGCGGATGCTGAGATATGTGCCGATGTTCTTTTAACATCAGATAAGAGAGGCATAGAATCCCATGGAGTAAACCGCTTTAAACCGATCTATATTGATCGCATTAATGCCGGTATCCAAAATCCTGTCACGGAATTTGAAATTGTTCGTGAAACTCCCACCACCGCTGTTGTTGACGGGCATGACGGTATGGGTCAGGTTATCGGCTATAAGTCAATGGAGCTTGCCATTAAAAAGGCAAAGGAATACGGCATGGGCATGGTCGTTGTCCGTAATTCCTGTCACTATGGCATTGCAGGTTACTATACTTCGATGGCTGCAAAGCATGGGTGTATCGGCATGACAGGAACAAATGCCCGCCCTACAGTTGCTCCCACCTTTGGTGTTGAGGGCGCATTTGGAACAAATCCGCTGACGCTCGGCGTTCCTACCGATGAGGAGTTCGACTTTAATTTTGACTGCGCAACCTCTATCACTCAAAACGGTAAACTCGAGTATTATGAGCGTCTTGGAAAAGACATCCTGCCCGGAACGGTTGTCGGACCCGATGGCAATGCCGTAGAGGGCGATGCCGGCGCTGCCCTGAAAAGAATAGGCAGCGGAGATGCAGCTCTTACTCCTCTTGGCGGTATCGGAGAGGAGCTCGGCGGATATAAAGGCTATGGATTTGCTATGTTTGTCGAATTTTTAAGCGCTGTCCTTCAAGATGGTAGTTATGGCAAGGCACTTTCCGGTAAAGGTGAAAACGGGGAAAAGGTTCCTTTCCATCTCGGCCATTTCTTTATCGCCATTGACACAGATCACTTCCTCGGAGAAGATGTTTGCCGTAAAAAAGCGGGTGACATTATCCGTGAGGTTCGTTCGACGAAAAAGGCTCCCGGTCAGGAGAGAATTTTCACCGCAGGTGAAAAAGAGTGGGAAATATGGCTGAATAGAAAAGACAGCGGTGTTCCTATTAACGAACCCGTTCAGAAAGAGTTTTCCGATGTTCGCGACACTCTCGGTCTCACTCAGTACAAATTCCCTTGGGAAGATTAAAATAAAAAGGAGCTTCACAATAGTGAAGCTCCTTTTTTGGAGCTGATGGTCGGAATCGAACCGACAACCTGTTCATTACGAGTGAACTGCTCTGCCATTGAGCCACATCAGCATCAGCGCCCATATAGGCGCTAGAGACTATTATACTCAAAAATATGTGCAAAGTCAATCTTTTTTTGTTCATTCAAGAACATTAATGTATGAGGCATTTACAAACCCATCTTGCCCGTTATACCGAGTGGCATACCAACCGTTGAAACCGTTGCGCACGGTAAGCTCAGTGCCATTGGGAATATTTGCTATAACAGCGGCGCTTATGGAGGGACGCTCGCGCAAATTAAGCGATCCCGAGGATAGACGAACAATTGCGCGCTGTCCCAAATCAGGCTCAACGAACGGAATATTAAAATAATCCGTCAGAGAAAGCGCGATATTGCGCGCAATGGTCGGAATATTTCTGATGATCCACTCGGCATCGTCCACATTATCATGATAACCTATTTCCAGGAATGCTGAGGGAGCTTTGGGTTGCCGAACCTCGCCGAGGCGGGTGGTGGCCAGCGTGCGGACGAGGTCAGGCAGGGGATAGATGTCTTTGAAATTATCCACAAAAATTTCTGACGCTTGCTGTCCGCGGGTACTTCCCGGATAATAATAAACATCAATGCCGCGATTCTCACCGTATGAGTCAGAGGGGGAAGCGTTGGAGTGAAGCGCTAAATGCAGATCGTAATTTCCGGCATTTGACTCCCGAATTGCGGTGGCAGCGTTGGTCTTAGGGTCATTTCGTACAAATCCAATGTTGTTTGCAATCAAATAAGGCTCCAATGCGTCTGCAAGCAAATTCATGTAATATTCCTCGCTGCCGCCTGTTACATAGGAATTAAACTCTTGCGTGGACGGACTTAAATAGATAGTAGGCATAAAAATCTCCTTTCGTTCAAAAAGTTTCTATTTTATTATTATGTAGCTACAGCCTGTCTGTGACATTGTAATTTTCTTTTATTGCAGCCCATATACTTTATATAAATGAAAAAAGACAGGAGAATATGAACTTGATTATTATCAGAACAAAAAGAAAACATAAAGATGCTGTCGTTATCATCGTATGTCTGATTGCGGCTTTAGCAGCAAGGTTTGTACCGTATTTTGCTCCTGAGCAAGCGGTTATGAGTGATGTAAGCCTTTCTGCCAATAATAATGATGAGCGTCTTGCGTTTTTAAAGTCTCACGGTATAGAGAGTGAAAAGGAGCCTTTTGAAATTAAGGACATTATTATTCCTTCTTCCTTTGACGGTCTTTATGAAACTTTTGAAATTTTGCAAAAAAGTCAGGGTCTGTCTCTTGAAAAATTTCGGGGTAAAAGGGTAAAGCGCTACAGCTACTATATTTCAAATCCACCCGAAGGCTTTGGTAAAACAGCGGCAGAGTTAATTGTTCTCGATGGAGAGATTATCGCATGCTGTTTGTGCGATCTGCAAAAAAGCGGCGGCTTTGCAAAAATAATTGGTTGACCTACACAAGGAGGTGTGATATAATTATTAGGTAATAAGCGTATCTTATGTTAATTTTGCCTAAAAAAAACTGGGATTTATTGTGCATTTTTAATTTATAGTTTATTCATAAAGTCCCGTTTTTGGTTATTTTTGAGCAAAAACACAAAAAACTTGGGTAAATATTTGTGAGATAAGTTTATTGTAATTGTTTTTGCAAACTGATATAGTATTTAGTGAATGAAAGTCAGTTTTCATACTGATTAAAACAATAATCTCAAATGCATAAAAAGCAGGAGGTCAATATGGCAAGTTTATCATTTAGAAAGATCGGAAAAACTTATCCCAGCGGCGTTACCGCTGTTTCCGATTTTAATCTCGAGATTAAGGATAAGGAATTTATCATTTTCGTTGGTCCTTCCGGTTGCGGTAAGTCCACTACTCTTCGTATGGTCGCAGGTTTGGAAGAGATCACCGATGGTGAGCTCTACATTGGCGACAAGCTCATCAACAACGTCGCTCCTAAGGACAGAGACATCGCCATGGTGTTCCAGAACTATGCTCTTTATCCGCATATGACTGTTTATGAGAACATGGCTTTTGGTCTTAAACTGCGCAAAACTCCTAAGGAGGAAATCAGAAAACGCGTTGAAGAGGCAGCCAGAATTCTTGATATTACTCACCTGCTTGACAGAAAGCCCAAGGCTTTGTCCGGCGGTCAGCGTCAGCGTGTTGCGCTTGGTCGTGCTATTGTTCGTGAGCCTAAGGTCTTCTTGCTTGACGAGCCTCTTTCCAACCTTGATGCTAAGCTCCGTGCTCAGATGAGAACCGAGCTTTCGAAACTTCACAAGAAATTGGGTACCACCTTTATTTATGTTACCCATGACCAGACCGAGGCTATGACCATGGCTGACAGAATCGTTGTTATGAAGGACGGATTTATTCAGCAGGTTGACAGCCCGACAAACCTTTATAACAGACCTGTCAATGTTTTCGTTGCAGGCTTTATCGGAACTCCTCAAATGAACTTTGTCGAGTCCAAGTTCATTGATCTTGAGAATGGTCAGTATGCCATTGAGTTCGGATCTGAAGACACCAAGACCAAGAAGGGTGTTAAATATCAGGTTGTTATTCCTCAAGAGAAGCTTAAGGGTGTCAATATTGCTGACTATGTCGGTAAAGAGGTTATTGCCGGTATTCGTCCCGAGTGCCTGAAAGATGATGAAGAGTACATAAGCAAGGCAACCACCGGTGTTATCAAATGCAAAGTTGAAATCACTGAGCTCATGGGTGCTGAAACCTATCTGTACATCAACTGTGAAGGCATTAATATGACCGCCAGAGTTGCTCCCAGAACCACTGTTATCAGCGGTGACGAAATTCAGATCGCAATTGATCCGAGCAGAGTTCATATCTTTGATAAAGAGACCGAGGCAATCATCGTCTACTAAGTATAATAAAAAGAGCGGCCTTAGAGAGACACTTCGTAAAGAAGTTGTCTCTCTACTTTTATATAAAAATGACACTTTACGCAAAAGCGAAAGTGTCATAGTGGGTTACATAGTATAAGATATTTATAAAAATTATTTGCCGAAAATATCAAAATTTCTTTC
>JAZQMT010000024.1:0-6642 GCA_045543635.1 Oscillospiraceae bacterium
GGCAAAAGTGATATTGAAACCTTACGGTTTCAGTGATATTATATTCGCCCATAAAACTGTCCGAAGGACAATATCACTAGCGTCAGCTAATATCACTGCGAAGCAATATCACTCGCCGATAGGCGAATATAACTGGGGCACACTTCCTTATGGAGTGTGCCCCGTACACTCTCTTTTTTGTTACTATTGATTTCAAGGGAATTTTTGGTATAATAATGATAGAAAACCTATGAGAGGAATAATATAAAATGGAAATAAAACAAATTTTAAGCATGGTTGACCACACGCTGCTTGCTCAAGATGCCACATGGCAGCAGATAAAGGGCATTTGTGAGGACGGAATGAGGTTTCAAACCGCCTCGGTCTGTATTCCTGCTTCGTTTGTAAAAGAGGCAAAAGCCTATGTTCAGGAGCGGCTTAAAATCTGCACCGTTATCGGCTTTCCCAATGGATACAGCACCACCGACGCAAAATGTTTTGAAGCAGCCGATGCTGCTCGCAACGGGGCAGACGAAATAGATATGGTCCTCAATATCGGCTGGGTCAAGGATAAAAAATATAGCCTTATTTCAGAAGAAATTCGTGCAGTTAAAGAGGCGTGCCAAGGAAAGCTTTTAAAGGTCATTATTGAAACCTGCCTTTTAAGCGATGAGGAAAAAATCAAAATGTGCAAGGTAGTATCCGAATCGGGTGCTGATTTTATTAAAACCTCAACGGGATTTTCTGCAAAAGGGGCGACTTTTGCAGATATTGCACTTTTTAAAAAGCACTGCGCGCCGCATCTTAAAATAAAGGCGGCAGGCGGAATTTCCTCGATTGAGGATGCCGAAAAATTCATCTTGCTGGGCGCTGATAGGCTCGGCACCAGCCGCATTGTAAAGCTATTAAAAGAAAGGGAGAGTCAAGATGGAAAAAATGTATCCGACAGCGCATATTAATGCAACCCCCGAGGACTTTGCAAAAACCGTCCTCATGCCGGGTGATCCTTTGCGTGCAAAGTTTATCGCTGAAAATTTTTTAAGTAATGCAAAGCTTGTTAATAATGTAAGAGGTATCCAAGGGTACACGGGTGAATATAAAGGAAGCCGCGTTTCGGTTATGGCAAGCGGCATGGGCATGCCCTCTATCGGCATTTATTCGCATGAGCTATACAGTGTATTCGGCGTTGAAAATATCATTCGCGTCGGCTCGGCGGGTGCAATAAACCCCGATATTAAAATTCGGGATATTGTTGTTGGTATGGGCGCTTGCACCAATTCCAATTTTGCAAGTCAGTTTCGCCTGCCGGGAACTTTTGCGCCTATCTGCAGTTATGACATGTTAAAAAACTGTGTGCAGGCAGCGGACGAAATGGGGCTTTCTCTGCATATCGGAAACCTGTATTCTTCCGACACCTTTTATAATGACGAAGCGGGCTTGCCGCCGGAAATGCGTTCAGCCGCGCTTTTTGGCAAAATGGGTGTAATGGCAGTGGAGATGGAGGCAGCCGCTCTTTATATGAATGCCGCACGCCTGAAAAAGAACGCGCTTGCTATCTGCACCATTTCCGACCATATTTTAACCGGAGAGGAAACAAGCGCTCAAGAGCGCCAGAATTCCTTTACGCAGATGATGGAGCTTGCACTCAATACCGCCGTAAAACTCGGCTGAAAGGGATAAGTTATGAAAAGAGTTTTCCTTTTTGTTCTCGATTCCTGCGGCATAGGAGCTATGCCTGATGCCGAAAAATTCGGAGATAACAGCTCTTGTAATACCTTAAAACGCATATCCGCCTCGCCCTATTTCAGCTGTGAAAATTTGATGGCGCTCGGGCTTGGAAATATAGAGGGGGTTTGCTGCGTAAAAAGGGTGGAAAATCCCACGGCTGCCGTTTTCCGTATGTCAGAAGCTTCGAACGGTAAGGATACAACCATCGGGCACTGGGAAATTGCGGGAATTGTTTCCGATAACCCGATGCCCACCTATCCAAACGGGTTCCCCGAGCAAATCATTACAGAGTTTTCTAAAAGATGCGGCAGAGGAGTGCTTTGCAATCTGCCCTATTCCGGGACAGAGGTTATAAAAGAGTATGGCAAACAGCATATAGAGAGCGGCGACCTTATTGTTTACACCTCGGCAGACAGTGTTTTCCAGATAGCCGCTCATGAGCATATTGTTCCGCCGCAGCAACTTTATGAATATTGCCGCACCGCTCGTGAAATTTTAAAGGGCGAGCATGCTGTCGGCAGAGTTATCGCACGCCCGTTTGTAGGGCAATACCCGAATTTTGAAAGAACGGCCAATCGCCGCGATTTTTCGCTTGAACCGCCAAAACAAACCCTCCTTGATGCTGTGAAAAAAGCGGGAAAAGAGGTTGTGGCGGTTGGAAAAATATCGGATATTTTTGCAAACAGGGGAGTTACAAGCTCTGTGCACACCCACTCTAATGAGGAGGGAATGGCAGAGGCTCTCAGAATAGTAAAAAGGGATTTTGAGGGGCTTTGCTTTGTAAACCTTGTGGATTTCGACTCCAAGTTTGGGCATCGGCAGGATATAGACGGATATGCAAATGCATTTGCACAGTTTGATCATTGGCTGCCCGCATTTTTAAAACAAATGCAGCAAGGTGACCTTTTGATGATAACCGCCGATCACGGTTGCGACCCCGGAGATAACAGCACCGACCACACCAGAGAATACACCCCGCTGCTCATGCTTGGTAAAGGTATAAAGGGTGGCTGCTTCGGCACCAGAAAAACCTTTTCGGATATTGCTGCCACAGCAGCCCAATGGCTTGCTGTAGATTTTCAGGGAGCGGGTGAAAGCCTGCTTAAATATGCGCAGGAGGCAAGATCATGATAGATGAAAAAGAGCTTTGCTCGCTTGCAATAGCGGCAATGGAGCGCTCCTACAGTCCTTACTCAAATTTTTGTGTCGGTGCGGCGCTGCTTGCTTCTTCGGGCAGAGTTTACCTTGGCTGCAATATTGAAAACGCCGCCTATTCGGCAACCGTTTGTGCCGAGCGCACCGCTTTTTTTAAAGCGGTCAGCGAAGGGGAAGAGCAGTTTGAGGCTCTGGCGGTAGTCGGCGGAAAAAACGGAAAAATAGAGGAGGCTTGCCCGCCCTGTGGAGTTTGCAGACAAGTTATAGCAGAGTTTTGCCCGCCTGATTTTCCTGTTTTGCTTGTAAAAGGTAAGGGGGAGTTTGAGAGAGTCACTCTCAAGCAGCTGCTACCGCTTTCCTTTGATAAATCAAAGCTTAAATAGAGGTTTTAAATTATGAGAATGTATGACATCATTTTAAAAAAGCGAGACGGCGGTGAGCTTACAGAAAAGGAAATAGCCTTTTTTGTAAAGGGCTACACCGAGGGGGTTATCCCCGATTATCAGGCATCTGCGCTTATGATGGCAATTTATTTTAATGGTATGACCGAGCGGGAGACCGTTTTTTTAACCGAGCAGATGGCAAGCTCAGGGGATAGGGTAGACCTGTCTTTCTTTGGAAACTTTTCGGTTGATAAGCACAGCACAGGCGGTGTCGGAGACAAGACTACCCTTATCGTTGCACCAATAGTTGCCGCCCTCGGCGGTAAGGTTACCAAAATGTCGGGCAGAGGGCTGGGGCACACGGGCGGAACGGTTGATAAGCTTGAGTCGATTGCAGGGTTTCAAACCGCGCTGCCGCCCAAACAGTTTTTTGAGCAGGCAGAAAAAATCGGGATTGCAGTCATCGGTCAGAGCGGCAATTTAACGCCTGCTGATAAAAAGCTGTATGCCCTTCGCGATGTTACTGCAACGGTGGATAGTATTCCTCTTATTACCTCCAGCATCATGAGCAAAAAAATTGCCGCAGGCTCTAAAAACATTGTTTTGGATGTCAAGGTCGGCAGCGGCGCTTTTATGAAAACGCCACAGGATGCCGAGAAGCTTGCTAAAAACATGGTGCGTATCGGAAAAGGCTGCGGCAGAAATGTTTCGGCTCTTTTAACCAATATGGATTGCCCCCTCGGAAATAATGTCGGAAATGCACTTGAGGTTATTGAAGCTGTTGCGGTGTTAAAGGGCGAGAAAAAAGGAGACCTCTATGAGGTTTGCTGTGCCCTTGCTGCTGAGATGATTGCGCTTGTTTTAGGGCTTTCGCAAAGTGAGGCGGAACAAAAGGTGCGCGCCTGCATAGAGAGCGGACAAGCCTTCGACAAAATGCGACAGTGGATTGCGGCGCAGGGCGGCGATGTTAGCTGTATTGATAACACCGTGCTGTTTAAAAAGGCTGAGCACAGCTTTGAAATAAAAAGCGAGCAGACAGGGTTTATTACCGCCATGAATGCCGCCGAAATAGGCAACGCCGCCGTGCTGCTTGGAGCCGGCAGAGCTGCGAAGGATGAAGAAATTGATTATAGTGCCGGAATTGTTTTGTGCAAAAAGGTCGGTGATAGCGTGAAAGACGGGCAAACCCTTGCCGTCCTTCATACAAATCGTGCACAAAAAATACAAGAGGCAAGCGAGCGCTATCTTGCGGCGCTTACTTTTGGAAATAAAAAACCTCAAACTCAGCCGCTTATTTATCAAATTATCCGATAAAGTTCTTTGTGAGGGCAAGGACATGGCGTGCAGTAAAAAAAGGCACAACATTTTGGATGGTACTTTTATTAATTTCTTGTATGGTGAAAAAGGAGAAGATGCAAAATGAAGGATAGGCTTTTTGCTGATTTGTACACCCCGCAGGGAGAAAAGTTGCCCGAGAACCCTTGGAACACCTATCCCCGCCCCCGGCTTCAAAGGGACTCCTTTGTTTGTCTTAACGGAAAATGGAACTTTGCAGTTTGCCCAAAAAGGGATATTCCCCAAAGCTTTGACCGCGAGATAATGGTCCCTTATGCGCCCGAAAGCCTTTTGTCGGGCGTGCATGAGGTTTTTCCCGAAAACTATTTTCTTTTCTATCAAAAAAGCTTTTCTCTTGCAAGTGACTTTAACAAGGGAAAGGTAATTCTTCATTTCGGAGCAGTTGACCAAATTGCAGAGGTTTTCTTAAACGGAAAATTTTTGGGCAGTCATGTCGGTGGCTACGATGCCTTTTGGTTTGATATAACCGAATTTATTGAGCAACAAAACACCGTTGTTTTGCGCGTGAGCGACCGTTTGGACGAGCATATTTTGCCTTACGGCAAGCAGCGACGCAAACGCGGCGGCATGTGGTACACGCCTGTTTCGGGCATATGGCAAACGGTGTGGCTTGAAAGCGTTCCCGATAAGTTTGTTAAAAGCCTTTCTGTCAAAACAGGTGTAAATTTTGCAGAGATAACCGCCGAGGGGGTCGAGAGCGGCAAAATAACCGTTCAAACACCGCAGGGCGAGATTTCGGCAGAGCTTTGCGGGGGAAAAGCAAAAATCGAGCTTGAAAATCCGCGTCTTTGGCGCCCGGAGGACCCTTATTTGTATGATTTCGTTTTGCAAGCGGGAGAGGATGAGGTGAGATCCTATTTCGCACTGCGTACACTTGAGATAAAAACCATAGATAAAAAGTCGCGCCTTTGCCTAAATGGAAAGCCCTATTTCTTTCATGGTGTTTTGGACCAAGGTTATTGGAGCGATGGGCTGTTTACCCCTGCTGATGAAAAAGGCTATGAGCGAGATATTCTCGCTATGAAAGACCTCGGCTTTAATATGCTGCGTAAACATATCAAGATAGAGCCTCAGCAGTTTTATTATGATTGTGACAGGCTGGGAATGATTGTTTTTCAGGACATGGTCAATAACGGGAGCTACAGCTTTATAAGAGACACCGCGCTTGCTACCATCGGTGTAAAATGCCTTAGTGATAAGAATATGCACCCAAACAAGAAAAGCCGCACAAGCTTTATCGAGCATATGCAAAAAACGGTGCGGCAGCTAAAAAATCATCCTTGTATCTGTTATTGGACCATCTTTAATGAAGGATGGGGGCAGTTTTGCAGCGACGAAATGTATCGCAGGCTTAAAATGCTCGATGATACCCGCTTTATCGACAGCACCTCGGGTTGGTTTAAGCAAAAGGAGAGTGACGTTGAAAGCGAGCATGTTTATTTTAAGCCTTACCGCTTTGCTCCTTCCGATAAACCTGTTGTGCTTTCGGAATTCGGCGGCTATTCCTACCGCCCGGCTGGTCATGTTTTCAATTTAAAAAAAGCTTATGGCTATAAGTTCTTTGCCGAAAGAAAAAAATTTGAGAAAGAGCTGATAGAGCTCTATCTGAAAGAAATTGTCCCTGCAGCTGAAAAGGGGCTGTGTGCCGCTGTATACACGCAGGTTTCCGATGTCGAGGATGAGACAAATGGTCTTATCAGCTATGACCGCAGGGTTTTAAAGGTAGATGCCGAAAAAATGTGTATGATTTCCCAAAGATTAAAAAAGGCAGTAGAATAAAATGTGCGCCGCAACGGAGACACTTCGTAAAGAAGTTGTCTCCGTTTTTCTATATAATATAGAAAATGACACTTTCAAAAAGCGAAAGTGTCATAGTGGGTTACATACTTTTAAATAGCACCTATCTCAAACAGAACGAATATGAGTGATATTGTGAGACAGGTCTCACAGTTTTATTATGCCTTTCGGCATAGTGGTATTTTTGCTCACGCAAAAGTCATATTATATTCGCCCCTTAAACTGTGCGAAGGATAATATCACG
>JAZQMT010000025.1:0-3361 GCA_045543635.1 Oscillospiraceae bacterium
GAAGTGCAAACAGAATAAGAATAATCGCTGCACCGACAAAGCCGAGCTCTTCGCAAACAATGGCGAAAATAAAGTCATTTTGCGGTTCGGGAATATACAAATATTTCTGGCGAGAGTTTCCCAACCCAAGCCCCATTAGTCCGCCTGAACATATAGCATACAGTGCCTGAATATTTTGAAATCCCGCGCCCCGCGCATCAACAAACGGATCAATAAAAACCTCGATACGCGACCAGACACTATCTAAAAGACCTAAAAAATACGCCGCGACTGCTGCTGCCACAGCACCTGCGCCTGCAAGCCCAAACCAACGCGCTTTTGTGCCGCCGACAAGCATCATAACGGCACAAATCAGTGCTATCAGGATACCGCCCGACAGATGACGTTCGAACAAAACGAGCGGCACAACGGTTAAGATAATGGGCAAAAACGGCAGAACGCCGCCTTTAAAGCTATCCATTTTCTTAAAATTAAGTGAAATAATATGGGCAAACATTGCAATAACGGCAAATTTTGCTATCTCAGAGGGCTGAATGGTGCCGACAACGGGAAGCGGAATCCAACGGTGAACACCGTTTACGGGAGGACAAAAATAAACCACCACCAAAAGTATCTCGGTTACTATAAGGATGGGCAGGGCAAAGCGGTGGAGGATATGATAATCCACCACATAGCCGATAAACAGCATGGCAATAATGCCGACAACGGCAAAGATAAGCTGTTTTTTAATATAGAAAAAGCTGTCATTCTCACGGTACATTGCATCGACATAGCTTGCCGAGAACAGCATAATAAGTCCGATAGTGAGAATGATGAGAACCAGGATCAAAAAGGTCAGGTCAATCTTACCATGACTCTTTTTTTCACCAAACTTTTTAAAAGCCAAGGGGCGCTCTCCCTTTCTTTATTTTATCATATCAAGCACCGAAAGTACTGCAACTGCACTTCCGATAAGTGTTACCAAAGAGAAAACAACAACGATTTTGTTTTCACTCCAGCCCGACATCTCAAAATGATGATGAATAGGACTCATTTTGAAAATGCGTTTTCCGTGTGTCAATTTAAAGTAAGCAACCTGAAGCATGACCGAGCCTGTTTCCACGAGGTAAATTACCCCACACAGAACAAGAAGCAAAGGCTGTTGCACACCGAATGCCAGCGCAACAATAATCCCTCCCAAGAACATGGAGCCTGTATCGCCCATAAACACCTTTGCAGGGTGAAAATTATAAATAAGAAAGCCTAAGCAACCGCCCGCAAGTGCTGCAGCAAGCATATCCATAGAATAAATCTTCAGCAGCGCTGTTATTGCCATCATGCCGATTGCCGCAACAAAGGTGACAGAGGAGGCAAGCCCATCAATACCATCGGTAAGATTTACAGCGTTAACAAAGCCGACAATTACAAAGACAGCAAAGGGATAATAGAAAACTCCAAAATTAAGTGATCCCAAAAACGGAAACCAGATCGAGGTGGAACGGTCACCGCTCAGAAAAAGGATAGCGAGATAAGACACGGCTATCATAATCTGGGCAAACATTTTTTGCTTAGCAGTAAGCCCGAGGTTTCGCTTTTTGACTACCTTAATATAGTCATCAAGAAATCCAAGAGCACCGAAAGCAAGAGCCATAATAACACCTGCTATCAGGCGAACCTGCTGCAAATAACTTACACTTGCATTATTCTTATCCGAAAAAAGCATGAAAACAAAACCGCAGGCGACTGCAAAAACGATACCGAGAATAAACATGATCCCGCCCATTGTAGGTGTTCCCTGCTTTGATTTATGCCAGCTGGGACCTATTTCAAGAATAGTTTGCCCGTATTTTAGCTTTCTTAAAAACGGAATAAGAAAATATCCCGATCCGGCAGTTACTGCGAAACTGATAACAGCCGCAACGATAACCTCAAAATTCACTTAACAATGCTCCTTTGCTCACTTTTCTTCCAATGCCGCATATACATCAGCAATCAATTTTTTAAAGTCCATTCCGAGACTTGCTTTGAACAAGACGCAATCTCCCTTTCGAAGTTCCTTTAAAAGAAAGCTCGCCGTTTCTTCTTTTGTTTCAAAATACACTGTAGGTGTTCCTTTTTCTGCAGCTGCTTTATTTATAAAAGCGGCATGCGTGCCGCAGCAAACCACCAAATCACTTTTTTCCGCCGCTTCTGAGCCTATTTCAAGATGTGCATTTCGGGTTATATCCCCAAGCTCAAGCATATCACCGAGCACAGCAACTGCACGCCCCTCAGAGATACTTTGTAACACCGAAAGAGATGCACTCATGCTGGTAGGGCTTGCATTATAACAGTCCTCAATAAAGGTGATACCGGCAAGCTTTGTTATTTTTTGGCGCATTCCCGAAGGAACAAAAGCTGCAAGCCCTGCTGCTATCTGTTCAGGTGAAAGCCCAACCTCTAGCCCAACTGCCGCAGCAAGAAGAGCATTTGCTATATTGTGTCTGCCTACTGCAGGCAGATAAGCATTTATCACAAGCTCTGATTTTGCCCATATTTCAAACCGGCTGCCCTCAGTTCCCTCATAGATGTTTTTAGCATAAACATCTGCCTCATTTCCTTCGCAGGAGCAGCGGATAATGCGCCTTTTTAAAAATGCAGACGTAAGCGTACCCAAAAGGTCATTATCTGCATTTACGATAACAGGAGCATCCTCTTCCATTGCTTCCAGTATCTCAAGTTTGGCTTTCAGAATATTTTCTCTTGTTTTTAAAAACTCAATATGCGAAACCCCTATATTGCTTATAACAGCAATATCCGGGCGGACAATTTTGGTGAGCACCGAAATTTCTCCCGCATGGTTCATGCCCATTTCTATAACAGCAGCATGATCCTTTTCGCTAAGAGATAAAAGCGTTTTAGGCACACCGATATGATTGTTTAAATTCCCCTGTGTTTTTGCCGTTCTCATTCCTTGGGTAAGAACAGATGCAATCATATCTTTGGTGGTAGTTTTACCGACACTGCCCGTAACCCCGATAACAACGGGCGAAAGCATATCGCGATACCCTTTAGAAAGAGAGAGCAGCGCCGCATATGTGCTATCAACTTGAATGATGGGTATATTTTCGGAAAAACTATCCGCATTACGCTCGGAAAGAACAGCTACAGCACCTTTTTTAACAGCTTCAACGGCAAAATCATGCCCGTCAAAATTCTCTCCCTTGAGAGCTACAAACAGTGCGCCATCTTTAACCTGGCGAGTATCGGTAGTTACCGATGTGATATTGACATCGCTACAGGCATAACAAATGCCGCCCGCAAGCTCTGCCGCTTTATTCAGAGATAAATTCATAGTATTTGCTCCTGTTATTCTACCTCATCCTTACTCAGGAAGGTGACC
>JAZQMT010000026.1:0-3808 GCA_045543635.1 Oscillospiraceae bacterium
AGAATGTGGAATAATGCGTTGGATATTATCGGAGGGAAGAGGATGGTTTGAAATAATAAGTATTAGCTTGTTAAAATATAAGAAACTATAGGATTATATTTAGATTTGTGTATTTTTTTGAGGATATTTGTTTAATTATGACTAAAAAAATAACATTTTTTGTTAAATTTTTTTATTTACAATTGGAAAATAATGAGATATAATCAAAATAGACCGTAAGGTCAAAAAATAAAAAAATGGAGGTAAAAAAATGAAGAAAAGAATTTTAGCACTTGTTCTGTCAGTTGCAATGGCTCTCAGTGCGTTGCCGTTCTCTGTATTTGCAGAGGGCGAGACAGCTGAAACCAACCGTTATGCAGCCGGTGATGGTGCATCGTATCTGTTTGATGTTCCTAATGCAGAATCCTTAGCTGCATCATCACATACGACGACGCAGAACACAACCTTGCCCATTCGCCAAGAGAATGGAGAAAATTTTATCGTTTATGATGAGCCTTATCAGGTTGATGAAACCACAGGTGAAAGAATTTTGGATACTATTAATAATAGTAGCCATAATGCCACTGCCGGTTTTGGAAGCACAATTCATGCTGCACAGGTAACCTATGGTGGTGATGAGACCTATGCTGGTGCAGGCGTTCCCGCTGAGGTTCCCATCGGCACCGATGCTCGTGCTACATACATGGCAGTTCGTATCAAAATCAATGATAACAGTCCGGCATTTTCTGATTTTGCATCAACTTTCCGTTTATCTCTTGTAAAGGCAGATGGTTCTACCATAGCCTTCCATGAAAACAAGAACTATCCGGTTCGTTGGTTTGATTTGAACGATGGTTCTATGGTTTATTTCTTCCCCTCATCCCATTATTCTGCTGATAATACCGGTAGAGGCTATGAATTTTCGGGTGACATGGACGGATATTTGATGATTCCTTTTACAGCTCCCTCCACGGGAACTACCACCTCTATGATAACTGCGGATGATTTCAGAAACAATTTTAGGGGATTGAAAGTTGAGTTTCTGAATAATAATACCATTAGTGGGTATATGAAAGCCAGCTCTTGGGAGGATAAAGAGTTTCTCCTTGGAGATTGCTTGTTGGTAAATGACCTTGAAGCTTTTGCCACAAGCCGCTCTGAAAAACGCGGTGTTACAGATAAGATGTATTCTCCCAAATTAGAGGATACCGCTTACTATGCATCCCGCGTTTCCGGTTTCAGAACCTTCTTTAGATCAGGTATCGGATCATTTGTAAGTAAACATTTCTATAATCCGAATACCTATGGAACAACCGGAAATTACACCATTTCTCACATTACTACTCTCCCGAATGGTGACCGTGCTTTTGAGTTAGTTGCCAACACATCGGTAGCTACGACCGGTACAGCATATCTTCAGGCGTCGGAGGCTTATGATAAGACCAAGCAAAGCGCTTCTAACGGAAGTCTAAGCAGTAATGACAGCCCCATAAATGGCAGTGTCGGTACTCCCGACGAGATTGATACAACTAAAATCAATGCATTCGCTTTCCGCATTGCAACTAAGGATGGAACGGTTGAAAACGAGGCTGTTACCTTCTCATTAGTTGTCAGAACCAATTCTCGCACTACTACTTCCACAACTCCTGATACCCTCTCAACATACGCTTTGACTGCCGGTGAATATACTTATATCAATGTTAATACCCGCGAAACGGAGACCCTTACTGCAAATAGTAGCGGAAACATTTCTTATACCGGAAATCTCGATGGTTATATTCTGATTCCGTACGGAAAATTCAAAAGCGGCAGCACCGCGCTTACACAAGCAAAAATACAAGTAGCATGGGGCGGCGCTAATAACTATGTCAGAGGTGCTATGGGCTATAAAATGGTTTCCGGTTTTGCAAACGGAAAAGCCCTCTATGCCGGCGATGTTTTCTTTGTACAAAATACCGCTGAGTTTGTGTCATATCATACCGGTTCCTGTGCAAATGGGCACACCGTAGTTGTAGACGCAGCAGTTGCTCCTACCTGTGATGAGGTGGGACTTACCGAGGGTTCGCATTGTTCAGTATGTAACAAGGTTATTGTTGAGCAGAACGAGATTGCAGCTCTTGGTCATACCAACACTTCTGTAGTCGTTCCTTCTACCAATATTTCTGCCGGATATACCGAGTATACCTGCAGTGTTTGCGGCAAGGTTTCCAGAGATACCTATACCGACTCTTTGGGAGGCACTAACGGAAAACTGGGACTGGGCATGTTCCGCTTTACCGGCGATGTTGACAATTATCTGACCGATGGTGTGAATACCGCTGCAGATAAGCTTGCAGAAATAGAAGATGTATTGGCGCAGGGATATGTAAACACCATGTTTATAGATGTAGACTCGTTGTTTGAAGAAAAGGTTGCCCTTTGCAGAGAATATGGCTGCACATTCTGGATCGGACCCGGCACATTTAGATCTGAATATCAGACCATTGAGACCTATATGGCAAATATTGAGCTTAAGGTCAATAAAATTATTGAAGCAGGGGCATGGGATCTGTTCCAAGGCTTTGACTGGGATGAACCTATCTGGAACGGAATGAGCAATGAGGACTTCCTAACCATGACCAAAGCACTTTATGAAAAATGGGGCAAACGCATTTTCCCCATCTTTGCAGTAGGCTCGTTTATAGACGGATACGGCGAGGGATATACCACCATTGCCCCCGAGTATATGGAATATGTAACCGACGCAGGTTGGGATCTGTATACTTATGATGTTCGTGACTCTGCCCTTACGAATACCAATCAGAATAATGCGATTGCTTCGGTTAATGAAAAATACGGAATCAACTGTGCAAACGCACAGGAGTATTACCGTTGGATTCACAGCGAAATGATGGAAAAAATGAGTCACAATGTTAATGTTTGGTTCTTCCCCGCGGCATATACAAGAACAGCCCTAACCGGTGAAACAATTGATGAAGGATATTGGCTGGGACATCTTAACTTCTTCAATCAACTGCTTCAGGAACAAACCAAGCCCGGCGGACTTATCGTTTACAATTATTCAGGAACAACGAGCGCTCCCGCACTTGAGCAGCGCCTGCCTGTGCCGAATATTACAACCGGCGAACAAATTATGTTTACGGATGTAGAAAAGTATACGGACTATGCGGCAAGACTGCGCGAACTGAAAACACAGTATGACAATACTCCGATTACCATAGCAAAATATGTTCCTTCCGGTACTCTGAATCTTACCAAGGTCAGCTCGGATTATATTAACTTCTTACCGGTAGCCGGTTTTGAGTATTCTATCAACGGAGGAACAAGCTGGCAGACGACAGGCTCTTTCACAAATCTCACCCCCGAAACAGATTATACCATTTGCGTGAAAGAGAGCCAAAGCGGGGCAGTAAAGAACTTTGCAGTGTCTACTCTAGCTGTTAATCCTTATGCAAGCGGGCTGAATGATACTGCAAGCTATGCCATGAAGATGCCTACAAACCTAAATATTTTCTGCAGCAGTTATGGCTCGGTAGGAACGGGAATGGGAAGAACAAAGGATGATACGGCATTTGCAGCAAGCAGTGCCAGCAAATATCTGCACCTGAAAACGATTGACGGTGAGCGGTTTATTGAGCTTCAGAACAATCACGGCGACGCCAACTCCAGTATCAATTTAGCCTTTGGTGATAACGGCAGACCGACATCTGCAACAGGAATTTCCGAGGGTATTGATACTACAAATCTTACCGCATTTGCTTTCCGCGTTAAAACAACGGGCGGAACAGATGACCAGCTTTCCATCTTCGATTTTTATATTGGTGGAAAT
>JAZQMT010000027.1:0-3750 GCA_045543635.1 Oscillospiraceae bacterium
AATGTCTGCAAATGCAAGGCTTGTCATTAAAAAATACAGCTCTTTGTCTTATTTCAAAGAAGAAGGGTAAGGTTATATTTCGTGATATGGGTGAAATGCTGTTTACACATTTCGGCATGTCAGGACCTATGGTATTGAGTGCAAGTGCTTATGTAACGGATGCACCTTCTGATTATGCAATTGAGCTTGATTTAAAGCCAGCTCTTTCAATGGAAAAACTCGATGAGCGTATTAGCCGAGATTTTTTACAGCATATAAATAAAGATGTTATTAACGCGCTTGATGCTTTGCTTCCTAAAGCAATAATTCCTGTTGTTATAAGTCGCAGCGGAATTCCGTTTCACCAAAAGGTAAACCAGATAACCCGTACACAGCGCATATCTCTTTGTGAAAGTATTAAAAAGCTGCGTTTTGATGTCTGCGCAAGAGCAGCTATTGAAACCGCTATTGTTACAGCCGGAGGCGTCAGTACAAAAGAAATAGACCCCAAAACCATGGAATCTAAGCTTGTAAATGGATTGTACTTTACAGGGGAAGTAATTGATGTAGATGCCTGCACCGGCGGGTTTAACCTCCAAATCGCTTTTTCAACCGGCTATGCAGCTGGCATGAATGCCTGATAAGAAAGGGAAAGATATGTTTTATACCATTATTCGTGCTCTTTTTGTTCCGATAGTACATCTGCTTTTTCATGTCCGCTTTGAGGGTAGAGAGAATATAAGAGAAAATGGTGCCGCTCTTATTTGCAGTAACCACCGCTCGTTTGTTGACCCTGTTTTTATTGCAATTGGTGTTAAGAAACGGAAGCTATGTTTTATGGCAAAAAAAGAACTGTTTTCTTTTAAACCCTTTGGCTATATATTTTCAAAGCTTGGGGCATTTCCCGTAAATCGCGGAGCGGGGGATATGGCAGCGATAGAGAATGCTGAGAAAGCTTTAAACGAGGGTAGGCTTCTTTTGATATTCCCTGAGGGGACGCGCTCTAAAGATGGAAACCCGCTTCGTCCCAAATCCGGCGCAGTTTATATTGCCTCGGATACAGGAGCCGATATAATTCCTGTTGCAATTTGCTATGAAGGGAAAAGGCTTTGTTTGCGAAAAAAAGTTACTGTTATTTTTGGTGCCCCGATTTTAAATTCTGAAATTAAGATAAGTAAGGAAAAAAGGGCTGTCGATAGCCGCCGTGCAAGTGCTCTTGTTATGGACAGAATTATCGAAATGATGAATTCGCGTTTAAAAAATCCTGTAAAACGCCCCTTTATGCCTGCTTCAAACCCTAAAGAAAAGGGTGAAAATAATGAACAATAATGTAAAGATAACCCTTGCAGAAACAGCAGGCTTTTGTTTTGGTGTTGACAGAGCCGTAAATCTTGTTAATGAACTGTTGGAAAAAGGGCAAAAAGTTTGTACACTTGGTCCGATTATCCATAATCCCCAGTTGGTCGAAAATTTGAAACAACGCGGCGTTATTATAATAAATACCCCGCAAGAGACTCCCCAAGGCTACACGGTTGTTATCCGCTCCCATGGAGTAGGGGCGGAGGTTTATGATTTTTTTGAAAAGAATTCGATTCAGTATGCCGATGCGACTTGTCCGTTTGTTTCTAAAATACATAAAATTGCAGCAGCGTATTCGCAAAAAGGCGAAACGATTTTGATTGCAGGAAATGCCGACCATCCGGAGGTGCAGGGTATTCGGGGGCATTGTAAAGGTGAAAGTTATGCTTTTCAATCGGCAAATGAGCTTGAAAAATTTCTTGAAGATAATCCGAATTTTTGTCATAAGAGCGTAGTTTTGGTCGCTCAAACCACTTTTCAGGTGTTCGAGTGGGAAAAATGTAAAGAAAAATTAAAAAAAGTATGTACAAATCCAATAATTTTTGATACAATATGCATTGCTACCGATAAAAGACAGCATGAGGCAGAAGAGCTTTCTCAAAAAAGCGACCTTATGATCATTGTCGGCGGAAAGGAAAGCTCCAATACAAATAAGCTTTGTGAGGTTTGTGCAAATCATTGTGAGACTGTGCATATTGAAAGTTCCGCAGAGCTGAAAAAGGAGCTTGTTTTGGGTAAGAAGTACATCGGTGTCACGGCAGGCGCCTCGACACCGTCGTATATAATTAAGGAGGTTCAGAATACTATGAGTGAGATTCTGGAAAACAAACAAATCGAGGCTGAAGCTAAAGAGGCTGAGGTCGAAACCGCCGCAAAGGTGGAAGAAGGGGAATTCGATTTTGCAAAAGCAATCGAAGATACCTTTAAAAAAGTACATAGGGGACAGCGTGTGAAGGGTATTGTCGTTGGCATTAATCCTTCGGAACTGCAGATAGATATGGGTACCAAGCATGCTGGCTTCGTACCTGCTGATGAATTTACGCAGAATGGAACCGTCAGGCTTGAGGATGCCGTTAAAATCGGTGATGAGGTTGAGCTTGAGGTAACCAAGGTAAATGATCAAGAGGGTTTTGTTCTTCTTTCTAAGCAGAAGATCGATTCCTATAAGGGCTTTGAGGATATTCTCAAAGCAAAAGAGAACAATGCAACTATTGAGGGCGTTGTTTTCGAGGTTGTTAACGGTGGAGTTCTTGCCAACTCCAAGGGCACCCGCGTTTTCATTCCCGCAAGCCAGACCGGTATTGCAAAGGATGGGGATATGTCGGTTCTCTTAAAGCAGAAGGTTGCATTTAAAATCCTTGAGACCGAGGATAAGAGAGGCAGAAAGCATGTTGTCGGCTCTATCAAGGCTGTTCTTAACGCTGAAAGAAAAGAAAAGGCTGCAAAACTGCTTGAGTCTATTGAGGTAGGTAAAGTCTATACCGGCACCGTTAAGTCCCTCACCAGCTATGGCGCATTTGTTGACATCGGCGGCGTGGATGGTATGATTCATGTTTCTGAGCTTTCTTGGAAGAGAATTAAAAATCCCGCACAGGTCGTTTCGGTTGGCGATACTGTTGAAGTATATGTTAAAGAGTATGACGCTGAGAAGGGTAAGATTTCTCTCGGTTACAAGAAAACTGAGGATAATCCTTGGGAAATTCTTAAGAACACTTATAATGTTGATGATGTGATCAAAGGTAAGGTTGTTTCTCTGCCTGCTTTCGGTGCATTTGTTAATGTTATTGATGGTGTTGACGGGCTGGTTCACATTTCCCAGATTGCCAATAAAAGAATTAATAAGCCTTCCGATGTTCTTAAGATAGGTGACGAGGTGGAGGCTAAGATTGTCGGAATTGATTATGAAAATAAACGTGTCAGCCTTTCCATGCGCGCACTTATTGAAGAAAACGAGGCAGCTCAACAAGCCGAAATTGTTGAGGAGTATAATGCTTCTCAGGCAGCAGAAGCTCCCATCGAGGAAACTGCTGAATAATTATAAAAAAGCACCATATGGTAGTAAAAATTAAATTTTAAGTAACATACTGACTTCGTTTTTTCAAGCGGAGTCAGTTTTGTTTTTGTTGGGTTATCATGTGTATTGTGAGTCTTGGTCACTGTGGAGTTTATCACTCTGCAGTGACTTTTTCTTTTCTCTTGGCGGCATAGATTGTACTTAATATAAGGTTGACATTTTCGTTTTGGTACTCAGATATTGCAGATAGGTGATTTATGATAAAAAGAATGTGGAATAATGCGTTGGATATTATCGGAGGGAAGAGGATGGTTTAAAATAATAAGTATTAGCTTGTTAAAATATAAGAAAATATAGGATTATATTTAGATTTGTGTATTTTTTTGAGGATATTTGTT
>JAZQMT010000028.1:0-4222 GCA_045543635.1 Oscillospiraceae bacterium
ATCAAAAACATCACTCAATCGAAAGAGCGAGAAAAAATCAACTGTGCCGAGAAACCTTGATTTCTCGGCTCTTTTTGGCGCGCTTGAAGGAATTCGAATCCCCGACCTTCCGCTTAGGAGGCGGACGCTCTATCCTGCTGAGCTACAAGCGCATATACTATTGAATTTAAACCACCAACCGTTTGCCTTTTAAAGTCATGCAAGCAATAAAATAACACCCTGGGAGGGATTTATTATACCTATTTAACCAAGTGACTTAAGTTACCCGAATATATTACTACAAAAAAAGGATTTTGTCAATCATCACAGACCAAACAAAACAAAATTGACTTTTTACCTCAAACATGATAAAATACAGAAAAAGATACCATTTACAAAGGAGCTTTTCCTTATGAAAATCGTCGTTTTGGACGGCAAGGCACTCGCCGCTGATGATCTTAATTATGATGCATTTGGACAGTTCGGAGAGCTTAGAGTTTATGAAAATACAGCGCGTGAAGACGTGATTTGGCGAATCGGAGATAGTGAAGTTGTTATCACAAATAAAGTCCTTATCACCAAAGATGTAATGGATGCCTGCCCTTCAATAAAGCTTATCATCGTTATGGCAACGGGCTACAACACAATTGATCTTGAAGCCGCCACAGCCCACGGAATTACTGTTACAAATATTCCTTCTTATTCTACCAACGCGGTGGCACAGTATGTTTTTGCTTGTATTTTAAGCTACTGCAACCGTATCAGCGAGCACAACGCAAGCGTTCAGGCGGGAGATTGGATAAAATCTGACACCTTTTCCTATCACATTGCTCCGCTCTGCGAGCTTGCAGGAAAAACACTCGGAATCGTTGGTTTCGGAGCGATCGGAAAGGCAGTTTCTCGTATTGCCAAAGCATTTGAAATGAATGTTCTGGTCTATTCCAGAACGATATATCCTCAATTTGAAAGTGCTAATCTCAAATTTGTTGATTTATTGACTCTGCTTAAAAACTCAGATTTTGTTTCACTGCATTGTCCGTTAACCGCCGCAACACAGAATTTAATTGGTGCCGAACAGTTGTCTTTAATGAAACCGACAGCCATGCTGATTAACTCGGCACGCGGACCTGTCGTAAACGAACAAGCGTTGGCAGATGCTTTAAAGAACGGTGTGATCGCTGCAGCAGCTCTTGATGTGCTCTGTCATGAGCCAATGCAACAATCCTGTCCTTTAAAAAATGCACCCAACTGTGTTATTACACCCCATATTGCCTGGGCACCTTTAGAAACACGGCAGCGGCTTATGGACATTGCTATCAAAAATTTAACCACCTTTTTAGATGGCGTTCCCCAAAATGTCGTAAATAATATATAAGGGAGAAAAAATTATACCGGACTGCGTAGCTTAAACAGCCATAGGCTTTTTTATCGAAATTCTCCTTGTTTCAGTAGTTTAAAAATTTCTTTTTCATACTCTTCAATATGTCTGTAACTTCTCGACATAACAAAGCCTCCTATGGTAGTTGTTTTCATTCTACCATAGGAGGCTGTTTTTTGCTGTTTTTTATTCATAAACCCGCACAACGCGTTTTGAAACATCACAAATCAGCTGATAGTTGATGGTTCCCGAAATTTCTGCAAGCTCATTGACCGAAAGCTCTGCTTCACCGCTTTTGCCAAACAAGGTAACCGGTGTTAAAAAGTCCGCCTTCGGAATATCGGTAACATCAATCATCATTTGGTCCATGCACACTCTGCCGACGATTTTTGCCCGTTTGCCGCAGACAAGCACACTGCCCGCTCCAAGACAGCGGTGATACCCATCGGCATATCCGCAAGGAACGGTTGCAATACGCATTTCTTTTGGTGCTGTAAAGGTTGCACCGTAGCTAATACAGTCACCCTTTAAAATAGTTTTAACATGAGAAATAGGCGCTTTAAGCTGCATAGCAGGTCTCAAATCGCGATATGTTTCACTATCCTGCACATTGGGAGCAAGACCATAGAGCACTACACCGGCGCGCACCATATCCATCTGATATTCGGGATAGCGAAAAGCAGCGGCACTATTGGCGCAATGCTTTATTTTAATTGAAATTCCGGCATCTTCCATTCCCTTTAAAAAGTTGCAAAATCTTTGATACTGCATTTGCGTGTAGGCATTGCTTTTTTCATCTATTCCATCGGCACAGGAGAAATGAGTAAACGCACCTTCTACTGAAATTCCGGGGAGGCGGGCTGCTTCTATTGCTGAATTTATGTCTGTAAAGCCTATCCTTCCCATTCCCGTATCAAAAACAATATGGGTTTTAAGTGAGACCTTGCTGTTTCGGCAAGACCTCGAGAGGGCAGCAGCAAACTCAGCTCCGTAAAGCGCCTGCGTGATATTATTCTCCGAAAGAGTTTTGGCGTGTTCGGGATGAGTAAAGCCCAATACTAAAATTTCACTCTGCGGGAGGACTGCACGCAGCTCAAGCGCCTCATTGATACAGGAAACAGCAAAGCAATCTATCCCCAGCTCAAAGAGCTTTTTTGCCACAGCAGAAACGCCATGTCCATAAGCATCGGCTTTAACCGCCGCCATTATCTTTGTTTGCGGGCGCAAATGTGCACGCAAAACGCTGACATTATGCTCAATATTGCTTAGGCTTACATATGCTGTTATTCGGCTGAGCATGATCGTTCCCTCCATGAAATGCTGAAAAATCCTCCGAGACTAAAGCCGCGGAAGATCCTTCAAAAAATTATGCTACTTTTGCGATAGAAACACCGGTAAAATAGTGGCAAATGATCTGCTGGTAATTCCAATTCTCTTTTATCGCATAATAATGAGCGCCCCACTGCGAAAGACCAACTCCGTGACCGTATCCACGAGTGGTAAAGGTAAAGCTTCCGTTTTTATAGCTGATTTCAAAGCAGGCACTGCGTAGACCAAACATTGTACGCATCTTTTCGCCTGTTGTGGTTTTGCCGCAAATCGAAATATTTTTGACATACCCTCCGCTGGTCTCACTCATAAACTTAAACCATGTAGACGGGTCCCCCGAAGGCGTTACGCCGAGACTGTTTTGTATCTTACTCTTAACAGTTGCTTCGGAAATGGTTTTATAAGCGAGGTAGTTAGACTTTGTCTTAACCCCGTTTTGATAATCTGCCAGATAATCATATTTACTCTCAACGCTGACTAAATATGCCCTTGCGCCACCCCAAACCTCTTTGGAGGATTGAGTTCTGCCCGCTGCGCTGGCATGATAGGGTGAGAAGATTGCTTTACCGTTATAAGTGGCAATAATGTTATAGACCTCTTCAACCGCGCGGTCAATTTTGCCGCCCTTTTTGTAGCTGGTCTTTGACCCAAGAGACGGAATGGACTTTGTGTCATTATAATACTTTACATAGGTGTGCGTTGCAACCACCTGTGCCTTGATAGCCTCATAGTTCATATTCTCATTCATCTCATTGGACACAATGCGCTTAAGAGCCTCTTTTACCGGCAGACTATAAGTTGTACCGTTTGTGCTGAATTTGAGAATTTCATTGCCATTCTCATCACAGTAAGCGGGAGAAACGGTTTTTGACTGAACCTTGATATTCGGATCAGCCGTAGCACCCGCTGCAGACGAGGATGGTTTTTGCGCAGAGGTAGCATTATTAGAGGATTGCTGTGATGATGGTTGAGAAGACGGTTTTTGAGAAGAACTTTGTTGAGAAGATGAAGGTTTTTGCTGTGAAGAAGCTTGCTCCTTGGAAGAGGATGCCTGCTGCACAGAAGCAGCTTGCGAAGTTTCAGTCTCCTTTTTTTTAGAAACAGAGGGACGCAGCTCCTTATCATCCTCAGCGACCTCCAGCAGCTCAAAATCGTTACCGATTTCAACCGTCTCTATCTGCTCGAAAAACTCAGTCTGTCCCGACAGGTGCTGTGAATCCTCAACGATATAATCGATCGGGGCAATCTTTTCAGCTGCGGGAGCAACCGCCGCACTAAGCAGCACGGATGCCGCAAGCCCAATCGCCGCGACAGATATTCTAAAGCTTGATTTCATACGATTCTCCTTTTTAGAAAGTTATACCGCGTGTTATCAATTCCTTTCTATTATACACGCCTTTTTTCAAAAAATCAATTTTTCTGCGCATTTTATTGCACCATGCAAGCGTTTTGCACAATTATTCCATGTATTTTATTGCATTTTATAGAAATAACATACAATAAAATTGGCAATTTGCTCTAAATGAAGTTTTGACA
>JAZQMT010000029.1:0-3609 GCA_045543635.1 Oscillospiraceae bacterium
AAACGAACTGCAAAAAAAACTGATGTAAAAAGTATAACATAACAAACAGTAAGACAAACCGCACCGGAAATTTTAGCATTTAATCCTGTAGCTTTTTCAATAAAACGAACTGCTTTTCTAATAAAAACAGCAACTGCCAAACCAAAAACAAAAGGAAAAATCGCTCCTGCAGCATATCTGAGTATTAAATACCCACAAACAAGCAGGAGCACAATACACAAATATTTTTTTATAGAAACGGTTATGTTTTGCTGCATCTTTGATGCTTCCCTCCTCTCTTCCTTACATTTTTATTCTGATTATTTTACTTTATTTACATTTTCCCCAAATATTTGACTATATTTTTTAAAAAATAATGCATTTTTACTCTTGAAATTTGTTTTAAAACGCGGTACAATTGTTTCACTATCAGAAACAATCGGAGGTGAGCCGGTGTCTGAAAAGCATAAATATTTAATTGTTGATACAAGTGTCTTGCCGGATGTTTTTCTTAAAGTGGTTGAAGCCAAGGAGCTAATTGCTAAAAAAATTGCAAAAAATTCATCAAACGCATGTGAGCTTGTTGGGCTGTCACGAAGCACTTTTTACAGGTATCGCGATTGCGTAGAGGTTTTTGACAATGAACGTCTCAAAACACTCACGCTTTACTTAAGTCTTAATGATAAACCGGGAGTGCTTGCAGCGGTTCTTGATGTATTAAGAAAAGCGGGAGCAAATGTTTTAACAATTAATCAAAACATTCCTATCAACAGTGTAGCACCTGTATGTATATCATTGCGTGATAACAGTATGTCGCAAGAAATTTTTGCTGCGCTCGATCAGTTACGAGGCATGGAAGATGTTATTAATGCAAAACTTGTTCAATTTTAACAGAAACTTCAAAGAAAACGGAGAGAAAAAATGAGTAAACACAGAATTGCAGTAATGGGATATGGCGTTGTTGGTTCCGGCGTTGTTGAAGCCTTTTATAACAGCCTTGACAGCATGACTGAAAAGACAGGCCATGATATTGACATTAAGTATATCCTTGATATTGTTAAACACCAAGGAACACCCTTTGACCATAAATTTATTTCCGATTTTGAGATTATCGTAAATGATCCCGAAATCACCGTTGTTGCCGAGGTTATTGGAGGCATTAATCCTGCTTATGATTATACAAAGCGCTGTTTAGAAGCAGGAAAAAGCGTAGTTACTTCTAACAAAGAGCTTGTTGCCACAAAAGGTGCTGAATTGCTTGAGATAGCAAATAAACATGGCGTTATGTATCTTTTTGAAGCAAGTGTCGGCGGCGGTATTCCTATTATTCGTCCTTTGCGCTACTGCCTGATTGGAAATCAAATTGAAAAGATTGCCGGTATAGTTAACGGTACAACTAATTTTATTTTAACACGAATGTTCCAGGATAAAATGTCCTTTGAAGATGCACTTTCATTAGCACAAAAGCTTGGATATGCCGAGCGTAATCCTTCCGCTGATATTGATGGGCACGATGCTTGCCGAAAGATTTGCATTCTTTCCTCACTTATTTCCGGAAAGCACGTTTATCCTGATGAAGTACACACCGAAGGAATTTCTGCTATTCTTCCTGCCGATGTTCAAGCAGCAGCCTCCCTTAATCACACCATTAAGTTGATCGCATACTGTAAAAAACTTGAGCAGAATAAGATGCAGGTTTTAGTTGCTCCTATGCTGGTAAATTCAGACAATCGACTTTCCAATATTAAAGATGTATTTAACGGTGTTGTTGTCCAAGGTGACTCTGTTGGAGAAGTTGCTTTTTATGGGCGAGGTGCCGGAAAGTTGCCAACTGCAAGTGCCGTTGTTTCCGATCTTTTAGAATGTGTTCGTCTTTCTTCTGTACTTGAACCTCCTGTTTGGAAGGATGGAATGCACGATCAGGTTATTAACTACAAAAAAGGAGAATTTTCTTTCTATCTGCGTGTTAAAAACACAGAACGCACAAAAAGTGAGCTCACTTCTCTTTTAGGAGAGGCTATGCACATAAAAGAACAAGGAGATCAGCTTTTATTTATCACAAACCCACTTGTTGAAGAAGTTTTCGAAAACGCACTTGAAGCTCTTAAGCAGCTCGGTGAAGAAATTTATTCCTTCTTTAGAGTACTTGACTAATAATTCAGAAACGGAGTAATACACTATGTCTTTAATCGTTCAAAAATTTGGAGGAAGTTCTGTTGCTAATGCAGATAGGCTTAAAAATGTTGCAGGAATTATAACAGATACATACAAAGCCGGAAACGATGTTGTAGTCGTTGTTTCGGCACAGGGTGACACAACCGATGAGCTAATAGAGAAGGCAAAAGAAATCAATCCTTCGCCTTCTAAGAGAGAAATGGATGTTCTTCTCTCGGTTGGTGAGCAAATTTCTATTTCTCTTCTTGCCATGACAATTGAAAAGTTGGGCTTCCCTGTTATTTCACTTACCGGATGGCAGGTTGGTATGCAAACTGATTCCAACTACGGAAACGCTCGAATTAAAAACATTAATCCTGAGCGACTGCACAATGAATTATCAAAAAAGAACATCATAATTGTTGCAGGATTTCAAGGAATTAATCGTTATGATGACATCACAACATTAGGTAGAGGTGGCTCGGACACAAGTGCAGTTGCACTCGCAACCGCACTGAAAGCAGACCTTTGCCAAATATACACCGATGTTGATGGTGTTTATACAGCAGATCCTCGTAAAATACCTACTGCTCAAAAGCTCGAAGAGATCACATTTGATGAAATGCTTGAGTTGGCTTCGCTCGGAGCTCAGGTTTTACATAATCGTTCAGTTGAATTGGCAAAGAAACACAATCTTGAACTTGAAGTTATTTCAAGTTTAGAAAGAAAACCCGGAACAAAAGTTAAGGAGGTTGTTAATATGGAAAAGATGCTGGTTAGAGGAGTTGCTGTTGATAATGACATTTCAAAGGTTGCGTTAATCGGACTTCCTGATAAGCCCGGTATTGCATTTAAAATTTTCTCTCTTCTTTCTGCGAAAAAAGTAAATGTTGATGTTATTCTTCAATCGGTGGGACGCGATAACACCAAGGACATCAGCTTTACCGTTAAGCAGGATGATTTAGAGCTTGCGCTTAAGATTATTAACGATAATCTTAAAATTATCGGCGCTTCTAAAGTTGTCACAAAGAACAATCTATCCAAAGTTTCAGTTGTTGGTGCCGGAATGCAAAGCAACCCCGGTGTAGCTGCCAAAATGTTTGAAGCCCTTTCTGATGCAAATGTCAATATTGACATGATCACTACTAGTGAAATTAAAATCTCGGTTATTATTAAAAGAGATCTAAGTGAAAAAGCTGCAAGGGTCGTACATGACGCATTCTTTCATAACTAAACAAATAATAGGGAGCACCCTATAGCTTAGCCCAACTTCTTGTTAGGAAGTTGGGCGTTTTTTTGTAGTAGAAGACCACCAGCGATACTGGTGGTCTTCTACTACAAAAATAAGCACCCCTTTTGTGAAGTGGTATAATGATGGTAGACACAAAAAAGTGTCTGCCATCATTTTTTATGTTAAAATAAAGAAAAGGAGTTGAAAATAATGGGAAGACCGAAAGGCGGAACAAATTGTAGTCA
>JAZQMT010000030.1:0-13592 GCA_045543635.1 Oscillospiraceae bacterium
CCGCCCAATTTTAAATTATATCAAGACGATAAACCGTCCCCTGATTGATGAAATATCCATAACCAAAGATTATTTATTAGAATAGAATATTAGGATACACTTCCTTCAACTTAGGGAAAATATCTTTCTCTGTACGAAAAAGGCCAGCCATTCTTGACAAATAAGCTTTTTTGTTATTGGACAAAAAGAAAATGTATCTATAAGGTGTTCTTTTAATTTTTTCAACTTCTGAATGCTGGAAAATCATTTTATTTCCGCTTGCATAAATCAAATATGCGTACTTTTCATCTGCAGTAAAGTTGATTGCCATTGAATTAAAAAAATAGTTTAGCCCAAACAAAATAGTAAGAAGAAAGGCTGTGATAGCAATTATTAATAATATTTGCAGATAATTATGTTCATGCAGTTTTGCTGGAACTGTAATTATAAGAATAATCGCTAAGAAACTAAGCACAAACCACTTGAAACCTTTTAAAAAAGTGTAAAAGTTATTCATTTGACTTTTATTTTTCCTCCCTTGTACAGATAAATTGTTTTCTTTAATGGACGAATATAAATTTCAACATATCCGTTTCGTTTTGTCACAACAACATTTAATGACAGAAACCATAAAGACTTTTTTACATTGTTTCGCCATGTCTTCAGCACAGTAAGTAGGTTGAACTGCCACAATTTGCCCGTATATCCTATTTTTGTCTCAAAATATGGTACTGCAGCAAGGGAAACTCCCACACCATATCCAAGAACCGTCCCCTTGTGTGCCTTATAATAGTGTAATTTCGTTTGGAATAATGGTATAGATTAAAATATTGCTTTTATTTTGCAAATTTTGATTTGGTTTAATCCAATAAATATAATACGGATGAAACTCTTTTTCATTCTTTTTTTCAATGATATACTCTTTATAATTTATTCCAAAATCAATAACCGAATCCATTTGAATACCGTAATTAATTAATTCACCTGTAATTAAAGGTGGCAATTCATCTTGTTTATTATAAAAATATTCATTTTTTAAAAACTCTTTTTCTGAGACATATAATTCTATAATAATAGTAGTAGAATTTTCGTCTTTATCCGTAACTTTGATATCAAGAACTTCACAAGCTAATTGTTTTGCACCAATTAGATCCAATACTCCCTCTCTGTCATAAGAATACTTTGAATTATTATGTTTGCACGATGAAAATAAGACTATCAGAAATATAATACAAGTACATAACAAAAACATTTTTTTCACGAAATCACTTCCCTATTTTTGACCATCAACCCATTATCAACTGAAATTCCTATCCTATCGTTCTATAACTAGTTATCCTTCTATTTATTTGTTTCCTTTATCTTCCGAGAGAATAACATCAACCTCAAAGGTTTTTGAACTGGACATTCTTGTGCCTATTCGATATACCGTTAAACGAACGGTATCGCCCGGTTTTTTTGTTTGCAACACAGAATACACAGCACTTGTTGAAGATATAGCTCGGCCATCTATTTTGGTGATAATATCATTTATCTCAATATCTTTTGTTGCAATATCACATTCTTCATCAATTTCGGTGATAAGCAATCCGGCAGGAATGGTATTATTATAATACTGCGAAACAATTTCTGTAATTAATTGGAAGCTAATTCCAATCTTTGCTCTGTTTTTGACATAACCATACTGCTGAAGGTCACCAACAATAGGAATGGCCTCGTTAACAGGAATGGCAAATCCAAGTCCCTCATATCCATCTGCACTGATTTTAGCAGAGTTAATACCAATAACCTGACCATACATATTAACAAGCGCTCCACCCGAATTTCCTGGGTTAATCGCAGCATCAGTTTGAATATAGCTCATAGCGTATCCTGTTGTATCACTTGAAATGGTTCGATTAAGTCCAGAAACCATGCCACCGGTGCAACTACCCGCGAGGTCAAGTCCGCCGGGGTTTCCAATAGCAATAACACTTTCACCGACAACTGTCTCAGAAGAGTCCCCAAGTTCGGCAGCGGTTAATCCCGTTTCTTCAATTTTTATAACAGCAAGATCGGACTGCTCATCAAGCCCTTTTAACGTTGCACGATATTCCTCATCATTGTCAAGAACGACAGTAATCATAGACGCACCGCTGACTACATGAGCATTTGTAATAATATATCCATCCTCACTAATGATGATACCGGAGCCTTGACTGTTAATCGTGGGAATTCCATTATTAGCATTGACATATTGAACAATCCCCACAATTGAAGGCCTAACCTTTTCTATAACTGCTGCAGCAGTCATTGATCCGTCACTATTAGCTGTATATTCATCTGAACCTTCAGGCTTGCTATTGATTACAAGCTTCTCATAAGAACTATTATCCTCTGTTTCCGACCTGTCGGAGGAAACAACACCGGAATTTTGATTACCGAATATTTTGCTTATCTCACTGATAGTCCAATATCCAAACAAGCAGATTACTGTTACAATAGCAACAATTCCGACAGCAGAAACTGCAATTTTTAATCCCTTACGTTTTTTCTTTGGAGGCTGCTGAAAGCCTTGATTTCCATAATATCCCTGCTGATAGTAAGTGGGCGAATTATTATATTGTCCATTATTGTAATTATAGTTATTATTGGAATTTGGAGTGTAACTATAATAGGTTCCCTGTGAACCATAGGATGCATTCTGACCCTGATAGCCGTTTTTCTGCCCAGAAAATTCTTCATCGGCTAAGTTAGCTGTCTGTTCAGGTTCTTTCCTTGCCCCATCAAAAGGAACAGATTCACCCCCCAACGCTCTATCAGGCGATTGTTCACCCATATTTTCCGCAGAATGAGAATTAACCACTGTTTCTGCAGTAGTTTCTTGCTCAATGGAAATAGTATTTTCCTTTTGATTTTCGGCAATGGGTGGTTGATCATTCTTATTAGAGGTGTTAAAAATATTATCGTCAGCCATAAAAGCTCCTCCTAAATAATTTGCTATTTATAGTATAAATGAAAAATATGAACATATTAAAACAGAAATTCAAAAAATCTTTAACAAAAGACAAACTATTTCTTTAAAAAACGCCGCTCATGTGTATTTTTTTCTTCTAAAGATTCTGTATAAAGAGGCAGTCCGAATATAAATTCCGTGTATTCTCCCTGCAAACTTCCGACAGTAATATTCCCGCCGTGCATATCTAGAATAGTTTTAACGATATGAAGCCCTAAACCGACACCGTTTTTATCAAGTCCACGGGATTTATCCGTTTTGTAGAAGCGGTCAAACACATGGTTTAATTCCTCTCGGGAAAGACCGTTACCGCTATTTTTTACATGAACATACGCTTTTTCGTTATCCGCTACTGCAGTAAACTCCAGATAACCGCCCACATTACAAAACTTTACTGCATTATCAATAAGATTATATACTACCTGATGAATAAGGTCCTTATCGCCGAAAACAATTATTTTTTCCATATCAGCGAGACCTCTAATGTCGATTTGTTTGTCTTCTATTTTCTTTTCAAAGCTAAAAAGAGTGGTGAAAATAATGTCACTGATATTAAACGGAGCAGCATTGAGTTTGGTTTCCCCTGCTTCTATTTTTGCAACATTGAGCATTGCTTTTACAAGCCTCGAAAGGCGCTTGACCTCGTCAGAAACAAGTTTAAGGTAATACTCCTGCTGCTCTTTCGCAATTGTACCGTCCAAAATCCCATCAATAAATCCACCGATCGTAGTCATTGGGGTTTTCAATTCATGAGAAACATTTGCAATAAAATTCTTTCGCATGCTTTCAAGTTCGGCAAGAGAATCCGCCATCTGATTAAAGGAAAGCGCAAGCTCTCCAACTTCATCCATGCTATGATAGGAAACTCGCGCAGAAAAATCACCTTGCCCAAAAGACTTGGCAGCGGCACTCATTTGGCGAAGCGGACGAGCCAAAATAATCGTAAGAACATATATTACTACGCTAGACATAAGAACGGCTATAATTGCAGCAATCAGGAACATTTTAACTATATCGGCAATCAATGCACCCAGCGCATCTGCTGATGTTGAAGCAAAAATGTAGCCTATTGTTTGTGCGCCATCATCAATCTGTATAGCGCGGCCAACTGAATAATGAAGCGAGGTGTACATTCCGCCGAGTCGACCGTATTCCTGATATTCAGAACCTTTGTCCATTACCAGCAAAATACTTTTTGGCACCTGCTTTGTAACGTGAGAGCAATCGGCATCTTCTGTGCAAAGCAATATGTTTCCATCCGCATCTGTAAAAAACATTACTCCGTTTGCAATATCTGCCATTGAGCCATAAAATTGACGAAGCACTCGTTTTTCAAGGTATCTCTCACCGTTTGACTGATAGTTATACACGGTAAAAGCCGCGGCTTTGGAAACATTTTCAGAAAGCATTTGCTGACGCTCGGTTCGTAAATAACGGGAAATCAACACACTAAATATCGTTCCCAAAAACACGAGACTTGATAATATGATAACAGTACAAACCGTAAAATACTTAGCAAACAGGCTTTTTCTCATACTGCCTTACTCAATTCCCTTTACTTCAAATTTATATCCTACACCCCAAACAGTTTTAAGTGACCAATCTTCGCAAATGCCCTCTAGCTTTTCACGAAGGCGTTTAACATGAACATCAACTGTTCTTGAATCACCGTAATACTCAAAGCCCCAAACCTCATCAAGAAGCTGATCACGCGTGTAAACACGGTTGGGATTGCTCGCAAGATGGAAAAGAAGCTCCAACTCCTTGGGAGGAGTGTCGATAACCATACCGTCTACCTTTAATTCATAGCTTTCCAGATTAATCGAGAGTTTATTAAAGCTAACAATTTTTTTATTAACCGTCTCTGTTTCCAAAACCTGAGCAGTACGGCGCAAAATAGCCTTAATACGAGCAACAACCTCTTTGGAATCGAAGGGTTTTACAACATAATCGTCTGCTCCAAGTTCAAGTCCCAAAACCTTGTCAATCGTTTCACTCTTAGCGGTAAGCATAATAATAGGGCACTGTGAGGTTTTGCGAATTTCACGACAAACCTGCCAACCGTCCATATTCGGCATCATGACATCAAGAAGAATAAGATCGGGAAGCTCTCTGCGAAATTTTTCAAGTCCTTCATTTCCGTCAAATGCCAAAGTTACTGTATATCCTTCTTTTTCCAGATAAAGACGCAGCAGTTCACATATATTTTTATCATCATCAACGACCAGAATTTTATTTTGTGCCATAGCGTTCATCTCCTGACTTTAGTCTTTTAAAGCAAGTATACCGTATGTTCGTGAACAATTTTTTAACCTTTTATTTCCCGGGAATAAATTTTTATTAATCATTTATTCCCCAAGTAAATCTACTGTATTCATCAGTAAAAGCCACAATACCATCTCTGTTTTGGTTCATTTCCCAACTTACTATCCGCGAAAAATCCTCAAATCGAGCAGAATTAGCTTTAGGAATATCACTTGTAAACCAAGACCACTCACCTGAATAAATTCCATTGCCATCAATATACTGTAAAACTCTTTCCCTTGTCATTCCGAAAAACCTAAGCCCTGTTCCCTCTGTTTCCTTTTGTTCCGAATATATATCACAGTGATACCATTTGGAATTAATTTGTATCATATTCCATGTCTTATAATTTTGAGTATTCCAGCTGCTTACAGTTTTACATTCAATACCAAGCTGCATGAGCAGAAAAGAATATAGGGCAGAAACAGAAGCTGCAGTTCCCTTTTTCTCAATTAATGTATGATATATGTCAGTCGCCGTATCTGTAGCCTCATCTTCTGTTTCAAAGGGAGAACCCTCAGACGATGCGATTTCAGATGATGCTATATTGGAAGAAACGTCTGTATAAACCGGAGTTTCATTTTCAATCTCAATATTTTGTGCAAGCCATGCGTAGAGCGAAATTGCAGCAATTACATCGTCATCATTATTCTCAACACAGGCATCAAACACTTGCTGCACAGCAGCTTTAAATGCCTGAATTTTTTCGTCATGTGTTTGCTCATATTCATAAGAAATCATAATTTGACTATTTGCTAAATCATAGCGATAATCGGAAATAAGCGCAGCAAACGGAAAATTTTCACCAATAGCAAAACGAATATTATCGTAATCATCTCTCGAAGGCATGGAAACAGTTTTCTGATGCTCTAGAACCGCATCAACGAATCTTTTGTAAAGCGAAGTTCCACCCAAAGCTTGTTTAACATCCCGCGGAAGAACATATGGATCAAAAGCAAAGGTAAAACTTCCGTCATTTTCTGTTTTGGCAATACCCGACGATGCTTCTACATATGAAATATTAGAAGATTCCCCCGAAACTCCCTCAACTTCTTTTTTAGCGCATGACACAAAACATAGCGGAATAAACAAGCATAAAATAAGCAAGAAAGAAACTATTTTTTTCATTTATTTCAACCTCCGACATATTCCTTTTTATATTATATCAAATAAAAATATTTTTTTAAAGACTTTTTTATTAAATGCTTTACATATATTATAAAATAAATTATAATGTATACGCATTTTAGTTTTAGGAGATGATTAGGTGTTCACAAAATACCTTTTATTATTTTTAGTTTCTATGATTCCCATTATAGAGTTACGTGGCGCTATCCCCATTGGTGTTGGCTGGGGGCTGGACCTTCCTCTCTGCTATATTATAAGTGTAATTGGAAACATTCTTCCTGTTCCTTTTATTATCCTTTTTGGCAAATACATTCTAACACAGCTTGCTAAAATAAAAAAGATTGGTCCATTTTTTCAAAAAATTATTGATAGAGCAAACAAAAAAGCTCTTACTCTCGGAAAAGCACAGTTTTGGGGACTTTTCATTTTTGTTGCTATTCCTCTCCCCGGAACTGGCGCATGGACAGGCTCACTGATTGCCGCAATATTACAAATGCGCATGAAAAAAGCAATTCCCGCTATCGCGCTCGGCGTTGTCACAAGCGGTGTAATTATGCTTTTACTTTCCCTTGCGGTTAAAGCGGGTATTTTAACCGGACTTGATATGTTTGCAAACTATGCATAATAAATTATACAAAAAGCCTTTGAGCAAGGTTGCTCAAAGGCTTTTTTGTATAACTACAGTTTTTTCCCATTTAACACAAGACACGCTACACTTTCACAATGAATCGTTCTTGGAAAAAGATCAGCAGGAATAACCTTCTCGGTACTGTAACCTTTTTGGCAAAGAATATTTAAATCCCTTGCAAGCGTTGCGCTGTTACAGGAAACATAAACGATTTTTTCAGCACCACTCTGTGCAAGCGCATTTAAAACATCAAGACTGCAGCCCTTTCTGGGAGGATCAACTACAGCAATGTCAAACCGATAACCCTGCTTAATAAGCTTTTCCACAAGCGAAGCATCGCCGCAGAAAAAATCAGCATTATAAATGTTGTTATTTGCAGCATTTTGCTTTGCATTTTGGACTGCATCGGAAACAACTTCAATTCCTACCACCTTTTTAACTTTATCTGCCATTGAAAGGCCGATAAGGCCGGCACCGCAGTATAGATCAAGCAGCGTTTCATTGCCGGTAGGAGCAGCAAGCTCTGCTGCAAGTCTGTAAACCCGCTCTGCCATATCGTGGTTTATTTGATAAAATGATAGTGGTGATAATTTTACAGTTAAACCGCACATAACATCAGAGATTGTATCACTTCCCCAAAGAGTAATACACTTTTCCCCTAAAATAACATTATTTTCCGTTTGGTTTATATTAAGGATAATACTTTTAATCTGAGAAAATCTTTCACTTAAGCGTTGACACAGCTCATTTGTATCTGTAAAGGTTTTTCCATTTACAACTAAACAAACCATTATTTCACCGCTCACACTGCCTTGACGCAGATAAACATGGCGTATCAAACCTTTTTTTGTTGTTTCGTTATAAACAGAAATCTTTTTTTCAGTCAAAAAAGCTTTAATGACATCAAGGATTTCGGAAAAAACTTTAGGCTGTAGAAGACAGTCATTAACCGGCACAATTCTATGACTGCGAGGTGCATAAAAGCCGAAAATAATTTCACCTTTTTCATTTAAACCGACGGGATACTGTCCCTTATTGCGATAACGTTCAATTTTATCAGCGTTAAAGAGAATACTTTCTTCTTCAAACTGCGTTTTTCCAATCGAATAAATATTATGAAAAATTTGCTTTTCTTTTTCTTTAGTTTCAGCCTCATAACTGATATGGCGATATGCGCAGCCTCCGCATTTTTCAAAAACGGGACAATTATTTTTAATTCTATCTTGAGAAGGAGCTATAATTTGCTCGACCCGCCCAAATGCATAGCTTTTCAAAACTTTCACAATTTTTACAAGCGCAATATCTCCAACTGCAGTATTCGGAACAAATACAACAAGATCATTGACTCGTCCGATTCCATTACCTTCTGACGACATTCCGGTTATTGATAGCTTAACAATATCATTTTTTTGTATCATCATTTTATTTACCATAATTTAATAAACCCAGTTTTCCATATCAGCAAAAACATCGTATTCTGTAACCATTCCGTTGCCGCTTAATGTTCCGGAAAATACAGCTGTTCCGTTTCTGTAAAGAATCGGTATAAACGGTGTTTTTAAATCAAAAACTCGCAGAAATTCAGCAAGAGTTATTTCTCCGCTGATATATTTACGATAAGCACCCACAGTCTCTCCGCCATCATCACAGGCATTAAGCGGACCTGAAGATAACAGCAAAGAAACATTATTATCCGGCGTTAATTTAACTTCACCAATAAATAAATCATAATCATTCGAGGCTATGCGTTTTTTATAAGCATTTGCATCTTCCTGTATAAGCTCAACGGCTATTCCCGCCGCTTCAAGCGAAAGTTTTATTGCTTGTGCTGCACGTAATCTTGCAGAATTATTTTTATTGACAGCAAGCCGCAAAGAAATTGGTGTACCGTCAAATGAAGTAAATATACCGTTTTCATTTTTTTGCGCAAAACCAGCGGTTAAAAGTAGCTGTACTGCAGCCTCAATGTTGGTAAGATCAAAGGAATAATCCTCGGTATTCAAATCTACAGCCTGCGGATGAAAAGGAGCTGCAGTTGCAAATCCAGAATTAGCATAAGCATCTGTTAAAATAGATTTTCTATTAATAATCAGCGAAACAGCTTTACGGAAATCCTGATTTGCAAGATAAGAATTATCGCTGTTAATGCCAAGATACACAAGATTGTTCATTAACACCGAGGAGGTTTTAGAAGCAGCGGTTTTATTATCAAAGTCAGAATAATTAGCATAAACAAAATTCACACTGCCGATTTTAATCATATAAGGTAACGTGGAATACTTATGAATTTCAACAAGTGAAACATTTTGAATTTTCGAGTTTTTACGGATACTGTATTGATTTTTACAAAGCCCTAACACAGTTTGCTCTGTTGCAAAACAATATCTACCGCTGCCGATTGCTTTGCTTTCGGTAGAACCGCTTTTAATTATAGGAAAATTGAGATTTTTAACGAAATTTACATCCGCATTTTTCAAAGTAAACACAACAGAATTACCGCTAATTTTGCAAGAAACAGCATTACTAAGTCTTTGAGAGAAATAATTACTTTTCTTTGCCGCTGAAAAAGAAGCAACGATGTCTTTTAGTTCAATATTGCTTCCATCGGAAAACTTTATGTCTTTTTTAATTGTTACAGTACAAACAGTTCCTTGTTGTGTAATTTTATCAGCAATAACGGCAACAGCATTAAAATTCTCATCAAGTTCAAAAAGCGGATCATACAGCAATGTTCCGAGATAGAAATTTACACTTTGCTGTGCAGAATAGGGATTTAATGAATCACTCGAAAAATAAGGCAAAGAGAAAATATGTTCCGCATTTTCTATTTCACTCGTTATCATTTCGCTGCTTGTAACTTCAAAACCGCTCTCATTAGAAAGCGGTCTATTCGATGAACAGGAGATAAATGATGAAAAAAACAAAATAAGACATAAAAGCCATACAATTTTTTTCAAATCATTCACCTCTTTTTCGCTTTAACTTTATACTTATATTCTATGTAGAAGTTCGGTATAAGTAGGCATCGGCCAATAATTACTATCAACAATAGGCTCAACTGCATCACAAGCAGTTCTAAGCGCATTCATGGAAGCTATAATTTCATCGCGGCACCACTCTGCTTGTTTAAGAGAACCTTCTATAACGTGCAGCTCTTTAACCTTTTCAAAAAGAGCCTCAATGCAAGCAGAAATTTCATCTATTCGTGAGGAAAGCTCTTTACATCTATCTTCAACAGACTTGCAGGGAGCGCCCACATTATGAAGATTTAAAGCAGATGCAGCAACATCTCCTGCAAATTTGATACATGCAGGCAAAATCTGTCTCGTTGCCATTTCCAGCATGGTATCTGCCTCAATATTAATGGTCTTAACATAGTTTTCTAAACTGATTTCATATCTGGAGTGACATTCTGTTCTGCTTAATACATGATATTTTTCAAACAGGACAATATTTTTTTCATCTGTAAGTGCTTGTGCTGCATCAACAGTGCTTCTCATGATGCAAAGCCCGCGACGCTCTGCCTCATTGAGCCACTCTTCAGAATAGTTATTTCCATTAAATATAATTCTGCCATGATTTTTCATGGTGTATGCAATGAGGTCAACAATTCCTTCATTAACGGAACTTGTGTTTTCAAGGCGATCAGCTATAAATTCAAGTGCTTCAGCACAAGCAGTATTCATAATATAGGTTGAAACAGCTACAGAGGCAGAAGACCCTACCATGCGAAACTCAAATTTATTACCGGTAAAGGCAAAAGGAGAGGTTCTGTTACGGTCAGATGCATCGCGATTTAGCGTTGGGAAAACAGGAACATCATCCAGGATTTTTTTTGTTTGGGTTTCGTATTGTTCGGTATGGTCAGCTATATGCTTGAGAATATCGGTGAGAGCATCGCCAAGATAAATTGAGATGATGCTGGGAGGGGCCTCATGCCCTCCCAAACGACAATCATTGCCCGCAGAAGCGGCAGAAAATCTAATCATATCCTGATAACGATCAACTGCAATAATAACCGCGCAAAGAAATGTTAAGAATTTAAGATTTTGTTCGGGATGTTTTCCGCAACGAAAAAGATTTTCACCCAAATCAGTAGAAAGTGACCAGTTATTATGCTTTCCCGAACCATTAATTCCATCAAAGGGTTTTTCATGCAAAAGGCAAGCTAGCCCAAGTTTTTTCGCCTCAATACGCATGGTTTCCATAATGATCTGGTTATGATCACACGCCTTATCAGCTTCACAAAACAGCGGGGCAAGCTCATGCTGTGCAGGAGCTGCTTCATTATGCTTTGTTTTAGAACCAACACCAAGCTTCCAAAGCTCCTCATCCAGCTTGTGCATATACTCCGAAACGCGTAGACGAATTCTGCCGCAATAGTGATCTCCGAGTTCCTGCCCTTTAACTGTTTTGGCTCCAAACAAGGTTCTTCCGCATATTTTAAGATCAAGACGATTTTCATAGTCCTTACGGTCAACAAGAAAATATTCCTGCTCTGCACCAACAGTGGGAATAACACGCATAGTTTTATTATCACCGAGACATCTTAAAACACGAACAGCCTGTTCGGAAATCGCAGCTGCAGAACGAACAAGCGGAGTTTTATGGTCAAGTGCTTCGCCTGTGTACGAACAAAATGCTGTGGGTATATACAGGCTTTTATCTTTTACAAAAGCGGGAGAATTGGGATCCCAAACAGTATACCCCCTTGCCTCAAAAGTTACCCTTAGACCGCCCGAGGGAAAACTCGATGCATCGGGTTCACCTTTAATAAGCTCTTTGCCCGAAAACTCAAGCATAGGCTTACCATCACCCGTAGGAGTGAGAAAAGCATCAAATTTTCCGGCAGTAATATTATTCATAGGCTGAAACCAATGCGTAAAATGGGTTGCACCCTGCTCTACAGCCCAATCCTTCATTGCACATGCAACAGTTTCTGCTAATTCGGGATTTAGCGGCAATCCCTCCTTAATTGTGGAAACAAGGCTGTTGTATGCTTGCTGTGGAAGCCGCTGTTTCATAACATCATCATTAAACACGCAGCACCCGAATTTTTTCTCCAAATCGGTGATCATTGGTTTCAACTCCTAAAATTTGGTTAAATAAATATATAATAGTATAACATTCTTTTAGATATTTGTAAATAACATGCATATAAAATTATGTAAAATTAGGTTGAAAAAAATGTAATAATATTTTATAATAATAAAAATGCAATCTTTTCGGAGGATGAAAAACGAATGAAACTAGGTATCGTGGGGCTTCCCAATGTCGGAAAAAGCACCCTCTTTAACGCAATCACAAATGCAGGCGCCCAATGCGCAAACTACCCCTTTTGCACCATTGAACCAAATGTTGGTATGGTTACTGTTCCTGACGCAAGACTGGATAAGCTTGAAGAAATGTACGAATCGGATAAAAAAACATATGCTGTTATTGAATTTGTTGATATTGCAGGTCTTGTAAAAGGCGCGTCTAGAGGCGAAGGTCTCGGAAACAAGTTTCTTGCAAATATCCGAGAGGTTGACGCAATCATTCACGTTGTTCGTTGTTTTGAAGATGTTAATATCGTTCATGTTGATGGTTCTGTAGGTCCTGCTCGTGATATTGAAACCATCAATTTAGAGCTTATTTTCTCAGATATAGAGGTTCTGGATCGCAGGATTGACCGGACAAAAAAAGCCTTGAAAGGCGATAAATCACTTGCCTCTGAAATAGAACTTTTGGAAAGGCTTAAGGCACATCTTGAAGAAGGAAAATCTGCACGTTCTTTTGCTCGCACTGAAGACGAAGATAAGATTCTCTGTACTGTTTCCCTGCTTTCGGATAAGCCTGTTATTTATGCCGCAAACATGAAAGAGGATGATTTTCTCTCTTCTATCGAGGAAAATCCGTTCTACAAAGAGGTTTGTGAAATTGCCGCCTCCGAATCCTCCGGTGTTCTTTCCATATGTGCAAAGATTGAGGAAGAAATTTCGGATATGTCAAATGAAGATAAACTCATGTTTCTTTCGGACATCGGCCTTTCAGAATCCGGACTTGACAGGCTTATAAAAGAGTCTTATTCCCTGCTTGGACTTATTTCTTATCTTACGGCAGGAAAACAAGAAGTGCGTGCTTGGACCATTAAAGAAGGAACCAAAGCTCCTCAAGCAGCCGGAAAAATCCACACTGATTTTGAACGTGGATTTATTCGAGCAGAAATTATTTCCTACGATGATCTAATGGCATGCGGAAGCATAGCTGCTGCCAAGGAAAAAGGTCTTGTTCGATTAGAAGGAAAAGAATATGTTATGAAAGACGGGGATGTTACCCTATTTCGTTTCAATGTTTAAAATAAAAAAGGAAAGGTATGGGTGCTTCTCATAAGGATGTTAAGAGAGCAACAGATTAAAAGTCTGTTGCTCTTATTCTTTTGCGTAAGTTTTTAAGTAATTTACTTTATAGGAAAAATATGCTATAATCAAATAAAAATCAAGATTAGTGATGGAGATAATTATGGGAAATCATTTAGGAGAACAAGCACAAAAGAAAAATAGTTTTTTTAAGAATAAA